>CAZXAC010000274.1:0-3189 GCA_964638335.1 uncultured Lentisphaera sp.
TCCAAGGAAGTGACTCCCGGAGTCTCCCATGAATATCTGCGCCGGATGATGATTGTAAAACCAGAATCCCACAGCGCAACCGGCGGTTACCGCGCCAAGAGCAGCTACAAAAAATTGCCCGCTCGATGCCGCCGCAAGCGAAAACAAGCCGAAAGCTATAGCCGCAACTCCAACAGCAAGACCATCCATGTTGTCAAAGAAATTGACAGCATTCATTATCGCCACTATCCAGAATACGGAAATTGCCCAGGAGATCCACGGATATGGCATGAATACAGAAATTCTCACCCCACCCCAGGTCACAGCTATCACAGCTATCGCAATCTGACCTAAAAGCTTTGTCGCTGCTCTCATGTTCCACCTGTCATCGTATAGACCAAGCAGAACCCCTAGAAATGCCCCGAGACCTATGAAAAACAAATTCTTGGATACGGACAATATTCCAGAGAGATTCGATGTTACCGAATATTCAAGGCTTCCAAGATTTCCAGACCTGGATACAAAGACGCAGGCTGTTATGCAAACAGTCCAAGACGTGAACATGGCTAACCCACCGAGAAGCGGAGTGGGAGCGCGGTGTTTCTTGTGAGCCTGTCCCTTCGGCATGTCATAGAAACCCAGCATTGCCGCCAGTTTCATAAAAATAGGAGTCAAGACCAGAGACACGGCAGCCGCCATCAAAAAAACAAAAATGTATATGTGCCACCAAGTCATTATAAACAAGATTGAAAATTTATAGTTAGACATTAATATACATCCGGAAAATCATTAATCCAAAATCACAAACATGCTCACAGGTCGAGACAGAAAAAAATTCAAATATGTTTTCGGACCAGTAATGTCGAGACGCTTGGGTATTTCACTTGGCGTGGACCTCGTCCCTCCGAAAACTTGCCCCTTTGAGTGCGTATATTGCGAAGCGGGTAAAACCACCAACAAGACAGTTTCAAGGCGGGAATTTTATCCTCTCTCCGACATCTTGAAAGAGCTTGATTCTTTCCTGTCATCGAAACCAACTCTTGATTATATCACCTTTTCCGGGGCCGGAGAACCGACATTATATTCAAGGCTTGGCGAACTGATAAAACATATCAAAGAGAAATTTCCCGATTACAAGGTCTGCCTTATCACAAATGCCATCTTGATCGGACAAGGGAATATGCCAGAAGAGTTGAGGGGCATTGATTTAATAATACCATCTTTGGACGCCTCCGACGAAGATACCTTCAAGAAAATCAACCGACCGGTGCCGGAAATCACTTTGGAAAGTTTGCTTGAATCAATTAAAACGTTCAGACGGAAAAATCCCGCAAAGATGTGGTTGGAAATATTCATAATTCCGGGATTGAACGATTCCGAAAGTTCTATTGCGAAATTCGCAAAAATGGTGGCCGATATTTCACCCGATAAAGTTCAACTGAACGGAATTGACAGACCCGGAATTGAAAAATGGATAGAGAAACCACAAACCGACACGCTTGCGAAATTCCACGGCGCGATTTCACCATTTTGCGAGGTGCAAAATATCGTTAGACATGCACCTCATACATCTTCATCTTCAAAAAACCGCCTCGAAATTCTGGATTCCATACTGGCCACTCTCTCAAGACGCCCCTGCACTGAAGAGGAACTCGCAAAAATGTTCTCCCTAAAAGAAGGAGAATTGGAAAAATCCATATCAGAATCACTATCTTCCGGGATTTTAAAAAAGGAGAAGACGGAGAACGGGATTTTCCTAGTTATAGGAAAAAAATAATTTTCAAACCCTTGCTTTATCCGAAAGGCCTGCTAGATTTTTTAGCTTTTCTTTTTCGGGTTGGTAGCTCAGCGGTAGATGCATCTGCCTTTTAAGCAGGGGGTCCCGGGTTCGAATCCCGGCCAACCCACCATTTAAACATTGGTGTCCGAAACAGAAGTATCAATAAATCTTAAAATCACTAAATCATAAAGGTGTCATCATGAGCAAGGTCTGCGAAATATGCGGCAAGAAAAGAGTTGTAGGAGGAACAGTAACCCGAAGAGGTATGCCAAAGAAAAAGGGCGGGATCGGCACACACGTGGTCAAAAACAATTCCAGAATCTTCAATGCCAACGTACAAAAAATACGAGTAATGACCGATGAAGGGACCAAGAGCGTAAGAGTATGTACATCATGCATAAGGTCGGGAAAGATAAAAAAATCTCCCCGCTGAATCAGAGAATATTTTAAATAAACAAAATGCCGTACGTATCATACATCGAAAAAAGCATACCTAGGTATTTCAAACTGCCCGAAGAAAAGATGGCTATATTCGGCCGGGAAGACCATGTTGACTTCCAAGTGATCAAAGATTCACTTATAAGCCGGGAACATTTCGGGATAGAAAAAGATGACAACGACGACTTCGTCATCATAGACCTCGGCTCATCAAACGGAACATCCTTAAACGGCGAAAAACTTCCCCCAAACGAAGTGGTGCCATTAAAAGACGGCGACATTATCAAGTTCGGCCGCATGGAACTGACTTACGCGATAAAGGCTAAAAAGAATACCACTTCGGAAATTCTTAACCAAGTCACCACGGAATACAGAAAAGGAAAAGGCTACAACACGATAATGCGCGAAATCATTGGGAAAAACAAGAAGAAATAAACGCGCCAACACGCTTTTGTTTTCTTGGAAAGGATTCTCATGCTGAAAATTCTCAAACTCTCTCTCCTTGTCGGCTTCGGGGGATTCTTTGGATCACTTTCCCGATACAGCCTGACAATAATCTCACAAAAATTTTCTATACAATGGCCACTTGGCACTGTAGTGTCAAATATCTTAGGATGTCTCTTGATAGGAATCATATCTGAGCTATCAGAAAAGACTGAAGTACTCACACCTCACATGCGTCTCGCCTTGGGAACAGGTTTCTGCGGAGGCTTCACAACGCTATCTTCCATGATATATGAAAGTTCGGAAATGATAAGATCAGGGGAATACGCCGGCTCCGCGATTTACACTGCAGGTACATTTTTTCTTTCGATGACGGCTTTTATCATCGGGGTGTATCTGGTAAAATTAGTAACACATAAGACATGAATAACAAAGAATATAATCGGAAATCCCGAAGCTTGTGTTAGGAAAAAATGTAAAGCTCAAAGTCCCAGCTCATCAGTTAAAAAAAGGAGGAAAATATGGAAATCAAATCGGATGCGAGGATG
>CAZXAC010000275.1:0-3188 GCA_964638335.1 uncultured Lentisphaera sp.
CTGAGGTCAATTTAAAACTCCTTTGCTTTTTATTCGATCATTTTGGCGGTTTTGCGCCATATTGTTTGTTGTATCTTTCAATCTCTTCAGTAATATTCACCGCCAACCTTAAAGCTTCCAGCCCGTGCCAGCCGGAAACTTTTGGAGAAGGAGAAACGCCAGTCTTCTTCGCTTCGAGCACACAATTCACAAAGTCTTCCAACTCTTTTTCAAGGGCGTTATGATCGTGGATCGGCACATCTTCCTTCTTTATGCCAAGGAAATGTTTCTTATATATCAGACCTGTCTTGTTGGCGTAATCAAGCGTCAGATACGCATCATTCAAAAAAACCCTGAATCTGCGCATCGGTTCACCGCTGACTCTGCTCGCTGTTATATTGGCGACACATCCGTTTTTAAATTTGAGTCTAACGTTGGCGATATCTTCATTAGGGCTAAGGACAGGTATCCCAACGGCGTCAACCCTCTCAATTTCACTGTTGACAAGACGCAGTATTATATCAAGATCGTGTATCATCAGGTCAAGGACAACCCCGACTTCGGTACCTCTGCGGTGTTGTCCTGGTCTTGGTGGCGGGTAAGTAGCAAGACGATGCACCTCTATGAACCTTGTATTTTTGGCTCTTTCCTCCAGGAAACTCATTACGGGATTATATCTTTCTACATGTCCAACGCCCAGAACGAGCTTTTTCTGTTCGGCGAGCCGGACTATTTCCTCCGCATGTTCTATCTTGGATGCTATAGGTTTTTCAATGAGCAAGTGTTTATTTTGCCCCAGAAGCCTGATCGCTATATCGTAGTGAATGTCGGCAGGAACGACCACGCTTAAGGCCTCGCAATCACGAGCGAGAGAATCTATGTCAGGATATGACTTTACGCTAAATTCCCTAGATATATTGAATGAATTTTCCGGATTGATGTCATATATACCGACCAAGTTGACATCCTTATTTTGGGAATAAAGCCGAACATGGTGCTTTCCCAAAGCTCCGACACCAACTACACCTACTTTTATTTTCCCAGATTTTGACATTAACGCAATTTTTGTTTTATTTTGAATCCGTTAAATTTACTCCTGAAGACCGCAAATACCAATCTAGCGAAACCATTTTCAAATGAGATTCTTGCGGCCGGATTGAATAATAAAAAACATTTTTACGACTTATCAATACTTGCAGAGCTCCATCTTTGATATATCTTTGGGATTTTATGACACCAATTCCATAGGAGCTTTAATGCCAGAGATAGACATAAGACAGGCTTCAGATGAATATGATGTAATTGTCATAGGAGGAGGGCTCGGGGGGATGACTGCCGCAAATCTCCTCGCTTCAAGGGGTAAGAGGGTTTTGCTTGTGGAACAACATTTTGAATTAGGCGGACTGGCCGGTTACTTCCGCCGCAAGGGACATATATTTGATGTAGCTCTACATGGTTTTCCGGTCGGCATGAAAAAAACCCTTCGAAAGTACTGGTCCAAGGACTTAGCTGACAGGATAGTGCAAGTTAAATCCATCCGCTTCGACAACCCACAGTTTAATCTGGACACCGAGTTCACTAAAGAAGATTTCACCAAGATACTGGTCGATAAATTTCACGCTGCTAAGGAAACTGTCGACGCGTTCTACGCGGAACTGGCCGGAATGAATTTCTACGACAGGAACGACGAACTCAACAGGGATCTTTTCAACCGCTATTTTCCTGGAAGAAATGACATAGTGAGACTTCTGATGGAACCAATAACATACGCGAATGGCTCCACACTAGATGAACCAGCGATAACTTATGGCATAGTCTTTTCCAATTTCATGAGCAAAGGCGTATATACTTTCCTAGGTGGAACGGACACAATGATAGCCATGATGAAGCAATGTCTCGATAGAAACGGAGCGGACTATAGCCTGCGCTCAAAGGCCGACAAGATAATTGTTGAATCAGGCAAGGTCGCCGGGGCGATAATAGGAGGCAGAAAGATAAAATCGCGCGCGGTATTATCCAACGGAAACTTGAAATCTACAATACTCGAATTGGCGGGTGAGACTAACTTTAAAAGGGATTTCATAGAAAAGGTTAAAAATATAAGACTTAATACTAGCAGTTGCCAGGTATACCTCGGAATCAGAAAAGGGGAATCTTTTGATTATGCTGGAGATCTGCTTTTCTGTTCCGGAGAGCCAACTTATGACCCCTCTAGCCTAGTTTCAGCCAACACTACGAGCCGGACATTTTCAATATATTACCCGGATATAAGACCGGGCTCTTCAGATTACACCGTTGTAGCATCAATGAATGCGAGATTTGATGATTGGATAAAACTGGACAAAGATCAATATCAGTCCGCGAAAAGGAAAATGGAACAGGATGCGATCAAATCTCTTGAAAAATACGTTCCCGGGGTAAAAGAAAAAATAGACCATGTCGAGTCAGCAACCCCCCTCACCTTCCGCAGATACACTCTGCATGGCGGCGGCTCCTCTTTCGGCACAAAATTTGAGGGGCTTGAGCCAAGCATGAAACTTCACGAAGAGCTCAGTGGGCTCTTTCATGCCGGTTCAGTCGGAATAATAATGTCAGGCTGGTTGGGTGCGGCAAATTACGGAGTAATCGCCGCAAATAATGTTGAAAAATATCTTGGCTGACCAGCAAGAACTACCGGATCATCCGAGATTTTTCCTTACCCTTTCCAACTGTCTGATCATTTCAGCTGGCACCCTATCTGCGAATTTCGCAAAGAATTCCTCTATATCAGGCAATTCGTTTTTCCAAGCTGCGCTGTCGACCTTTAGAAGCTCATCGAGCTCGGAATCGGATATTTCTAAACCACGCATATCCAGATCTTCTTTTTTAGGCAGGTATCCTATTGGAGTTTTAACTGCGGAAACTTTAGCCTCAACCCTTTCACACATCCACTTAAGCACCCTGCTGTTATCTCCGAAACCCGGCCAAAGCCATTTGCCATCAGCGCTCTTTCTGAACCAATTAACGTAGAATATCTTCGGAGCTTTTGAAGCGAGCTTTTTGCCCATATTGAACCAGTGCGCCCAGTAGTCAGCCATGTTGTATCCACAAAATGGAAGCATCGCGAAAGGATCCCTTCGCAATCCTGATTTCACGTCGAGCGCAGCCGCCGTAGCCTCCGAAGCGGAAGTAGCACCCATATATACGCCGTGTTCCCAGTCGAACGACTG
>CAZXAC010000276.1:0-3168 GCA_964638335.1 uncultured Lentisphaera sp.
TACGCACCCGAAGGAAGGAGCTGAGTTGGCGCTTGTTGCGGGAAAGATTCTAATTGGAAAAATAGAGAAACCTGTATTGGAGGATTGGCTAGGCAAAACTAGGGCTGCTCAGATCGCGTCTGATCCCAAGGCTTTGAAAGAGACAATTACAATTCTGAAAGAAAAAATAACATATGATTGCGCGGAGGCCGCATATTATGCGGAGAATCCACAAGAGGCCATAAGCTATCTAAATGAACTGCTCAAGAACGACAATACCCCATATTATTATGATGCGAAATTTCTAAGAGCTCTATCTTATAGGGCGGTGAAGGATTATCAAAAGGCACTCGCGGACTATGGAGACGTTTCTCTCGCTGCCAACATGGCGAAAAGTCAGTCGACTTATTACAAAGCCCAGTGCATGATAGGAGACACATACATTGATACCAACGAGTACAAAAAAGCGCTTGGGGCTTTTGGAATGATGGCCGCTACCGATATGGATTCATGGAATAAGGATGAAAAGGTCAAAGCACTAGCTCTCGAGGAAAGGGCGGCTCAGATTGAATGGATCGGATATTCAATATACAAAGCGGCACTGTGTAGCCAAAAACTTGGAGACGGCAACGAAAAAAGTAAGATGGCAGAAAAATACAGGACATACTTTCCTAAGGGAAAATTTAGATCCGATGTTGACAAACTTTAAAGATAATTTAAAATAAGAGGAGTATGAAAATGAGTTTAAAAAAACGAGTCTTGGTATTGATTTCGCTGTCCGCATTTTTTTGCGGCTCTTCAATTCTGTTTTCGCAGGAAATCGTTGTGACGAAAAAAGATGGCTCTCCTATTAAAGGCGTCTTTGTAAAGGCGGAAAACAATGGTGACCTATGGTTAAAGCAGGGACCTGTTCAAACTAGGATAAAAACTAATGAGTATTCCTACGCAAGGCTCACTCAAAAACCTAAAGATATAGATGCGGCTCAGAAAATCTTAGCCTCAAAGAATTACGATGCTGCGGCTGCGGAATTCAAAAAGCTTTATGCCAGTTACAGATTCGTGGGCTATGACGTCGCTTGTATATTGGGCGAAAGCACAGCTCTTGCCGCGTCAGGGAAAAAGCCGGAAGCAATAACCCGCCTTAAACTACTAGATAAATATGAGCTTGCAGATCAATCGAAAGAGTCTGACTTCTATGAAGCCAGAAAACTCCTCGCAAGCTTGTATATAGATGAGTCTAAGTTTGATGAAGCTATGGAGATATTGTCTGAACTTGGGCAGTCTAACGATGATAATATCGCGACGTTCGGATTTAATTCCAGAGGGAATATCCTGCTGAAACAGAACAAGAAAAAAGATGCAATTCTGATGTTTATGAGAACTGCTCTTTTATTCCCGGTCGAGAACAAGGAGAGACCTAGAGCGCTCATGCTCGTGGCAAACACTTTAAAGGAAATGCAAGATAACAGAGGGGGGATATTTGCTGATATGTTAAAAAGCGAATATCCAGGAAACGCTTTAATAGGCGAGCTCAAGTGATTTGATTTTAAATCTTGACGCATTAGAATAAGAAAACTAAATAAAAACATTAATTAAAACAAGGGAAGAAAAAATGAAAAGAAGCTCCAGAAAGATTTTCTCGTTGAGCATGGCAACCTTGCTTGGGTTCATGATGATGGCAATGCTCATTACGCCGGAAATAAATGCTCAGAACGCCAAACCAGAGCCAGCCGCAGCAGCGGCCGAAGCTACTCCAGAAGAAGCTGCGCCAAAGGCTCAAGGCACATCATTTATGGACGTGGTAATGGGGGGGACAATCGTTGACAAGGTGGTCTGGTTCCTTCTTTTTGCAACCTCTGCTGCAACCGTCGCATTGATTATAGACGGTGCGCTCACAATAAAAATGGACAAGATTATGCCTTCGCATCTGATTACCTCTGTCAGAGAAGCCCTAAATAATGGAGATCTTGGTGCGGCATTGCAGGCCTGCAGTTCGACACCTGGTCCATTTTCCAATATTCTAATGGCGGGATTCAATAACGTATCCGAAGGTTTCGATGTAATTATGGACTCAGTATCTTCCGCCGCAGACATGGAAAATGAAAAACTAATGCAGAGGGTTAATTATCTTAATGTATGTGGCGCGGTTGGTCCGATGTTGGGGCTTCTCGGAACTGTTACAGGGATGGTTAGCGCATTTGCTGCCTTGGCGACAACAACTGGAGCCGCAAAGCAGGCCCAATTGGCTGTATCAATATCAACCGCTCTTTATACCACGGTTGTGGGGCTTTTGATTTCATTGCCTGCAATTTTGGCATATACCTTCATAAAGAACAATGCCGCAAAAATCATCCTTTCGATGGAAGGCATGACATACGATCTTATAAAAGTTCTAAGAAATGCTGAAGTTGTCGAAGATGAAGCCCAACAGCAACAATAACTTGGCGGAATGATCTAAAATGGCAAGAAAAAGAAGAAAAAACGAATACGGGGAAGCGGCAGTTCCGATTTCAGCGATGATAGACATAACCTTTCTCCTCATTATTTTCTTCGTTGTTACCGCGGCTATGGACAAAGAAGTTGAGGACGAGGCGATAGTTCTTAGTACCGCTCCTCATGGGAAGCCGGTAGTAAAGAAGGACCCGAGGAGTGTTGTGATCAACGTAAGAAGAGATGGTTCCGTTAATTTAAATGCGGTGGAAAAATCCATGCCGGAGATCACTAATATATTGACCGTTGCCGCCAGTAAATGGGGCAATGACATGCCTATAGTGATACGCGGGGACAGAAATGTTCAGCACTATCATGTTAAGAAAGTCATGGATGCGATTACCAAGACCGGTCTTTACAGAGTCCGATTTGATGCACTTATAGAATAGGAGTGGATAAATGGCTAGGAAAAAAAGAAGATCGTTCAGCTTGAAGGAAGGAGAGATGCCTCTATCCGCAATGATAGATGTGGTCTTTCAGCTTCTCATATATTTCGTGGTAACACAGAAACCAATAATCGAGAATACTTTGCTTACAATAGATCTTCCGTCGCCAGACAAGGGCAAGCCGCCGCCAAAACCTGTGACTCTGTTCACTATCGACGTGCACAGATTGGAGGCCGATCCTGTTAAAGACCTGAAAGTGTATGGGGTTAATGGTCAAAAATGGAATTTTGAAGATCTCCGTGTTCAGCTTAAG
>CAZXAC010000277.1:0-3161 GCA_964638335.1 uncultured Lentisphaera sp.
GAGAAAATCCGGAGTATATCAAAATCCCGATACATATTATTTTCAGGAGAAATAGCGAAAAGAGCAGGACCAGTTCGGATATGCCGCAGGTCAACTCATTCTTATCATCCATAACAGACAAGGCTTCTTCAGGCTGAAGCTTTTTTGCGCATGCCTTCATGAAGCTCATCAATATTGCCAGATCCTTTCCGAGTGTCAATATTTCAAGAGCTAAGGTTATCATTACGGCGGAAAGCATTGCGGAGAATATTTTTCCGTCCATAAGCCTTTCGAGCAGCCACGCTCCACAGTACGCCATGAAACCTATGAAGGCGCCTACGGCGGGGAAATACACGATAACATCTTCCGGGACATCATCCATTTCACCTTTTTTGGAATCCGATATTTCCGGAAACTTGAAAAATGACAAAAGATTCCAGGCCTTTCTGAAAGATTCGTAGTTGTTTGAAAAATCCATAATCCCTCGGTGCATTTTTAAATAAAAACTTAGGGCGTAAATATAAACCGTAAACTTCTTTCAAGCAAGCCCCGAGAGCGTAAAATTGGAACTTTCAACTAGATAGGCTAAAATATCGCACTGTTGAAAGTGCCGGCTTGTGGTTCCTTCGCACTTGTCATGCTTAATCCGAAGAAAGGCGTATGCGGAAATTATGGAATACATTGTATCTAATCTATAGAATTCGGAGTAAAGAGGGGAAATAATGTTTGAGAAGATACGGAACATAGGAATAATAGCCCATATTGACGCCGGGAAAACCAGCACTTCGGAGAGGTTCCTGTATTATTCAGGAAAAACTCACAAGCTTGGAGAAGTCGATTCCGGCAACACAGTGTTGGATTATCTGGATGAGGAACGGAAAAGGGGCATAACGATAGTTTCAGCATCAGCTTCCTTCGAATGGCGTTTGTCCGGAGAAGGCCACCTTATTCACCTTATTGATACTCCAGGACACATCGATTTTACCGCCGAGGTGGAACGTTCGCTGCGGGTTATAGATGGCGCTGTTGTAATATTCAGCGGAGTTGAGGGCGTCGAAGCGCAAAGTGAGAAGGTCTGGAGGCAGTCTGAGAAATATAAGCTGCCCAAGATAGCTTTCATAAACAAGCTCGACAGGTTTGGCGCATCCTTCGAGAGGACCTTGACTCAGATGAGGAAGAAATTCCCAGCCAAGAAAATAATTCCCCTTCAGTCTCCGCTTGGGGAGGAAAATACTTTCAACTCAGTCTTAGATCTGATAAGCGGAGAAAAGATCATCTTCAATGGCGAGGACGGATCAAAACTGTCTAGAGAAAAATGTGACAGGACCGACGCCGGATTCCACAAGTGGCATAATGAAATGCTTTCGTCTCTGGCCGATGTTTCCGACAAGATAGCGGAGGAATTCATAAACAACGGAGAAGTGGGCGCGGAACTTTTAAGATGCGAAGTTCGCAGATTGACCATATCCGGCCAGGTCGTCCCTGTTTTCTGTGGCTCTGCGAAGAAAAATATAGGAATCCAGCCTCTTCTGGATGCGGTTTTATTGTATCTGCCGAATCCGTCGGAGAGGGGAAATTTTTCGGCATTCAACCCTAAGACGAACGAGGAAATTAAATGTTCGGTAGGCGATTCCGAATTTCGAGGAATGATTTTCAAAATTATAGCATCGGCCAGTGGAGACCTGCTTTATATGAGGACTTACAGCGGAAAGATCAAGGTGGGAGACAGCTTGATAAATCCGCGAAGCGGCGAAAAAGTAAGGGTCAAAAGGCTCTTGAGATTGTACTCGAAAAATGTTGAATCTATAGAGGAGGCCGGACCTGGGGATATAATCGGTATAATCGGACCGTCCAATACATTCACTGGAGACACCTTGTGTTCGATTCATAAGCCTCTTTCATTGGATAGGATAATATTCCCCGAGCCGGTGATATCAATGGCGATAGAGACTAGGATCAGCAAGGACAAGGATAAACTTGAGTTTGCTTTGCAGACGATATGCAGGGAGGATCCCACACTGTTCTGCAAGAAAAATGAGGCGACCGGTCAACTTATACTTTCCGGTATGGGAGAACTTCACCTCGAGGTGAGCGCACACAAACTGAAGGATGAATTCCATGTTGATTTCCGTTGCGGTGAGCCACAAGTGGCATACAGGGAAACTTTGACTGAAGCATGCGATGTGGAGGGAGTTTTCGACAGGGTGATAGGGGAGACAAGATATTTTGCTTCAGTCGAGATTTCGTTCCAGCCGGCGATGCGGATCGAGGACGGTCTTGAGACCTCAACAGCAATCAGGAACCCGCAGAATATAGCCAATTCGTGGATAAAAAGTGCGGAAGAAACTCTCTTGAATGGACTTAAGACGGGCGGGAACTGGGGATATTCCCTGATATATGTCAAAGCTGTTTTGAAGAGTATTTCCGGCGATGAGTCTACAAACGATTCGTCCGTAGCCGGAGCTGTGCTCGATGCCGTGTCAAAAGCCGTGAAGAAAGGAACAAAAATCCTCGAGCCAGTAGTAAAACTTGAAATAATTTCCCCCGAGCAATACATAGGCGATATAAACGGTTTCCTTCAGTCCAAAAGAGCGGTAATACTTGGAATGGAAAGCATGCCAGAACTTAAGAGATTGCTATGCGAAGTTCCTCTCTCTGAAATGTTCGGTTTCAGTAAGTCATTGCCGAAACTCAGCGGAGGAAGAGCTTCGTTCACAATGGAACCATGCGGATACCAGGAAGTCGCCCTCGAAGTCCTTGAAAAAAAAGCCGGATCCAGATAGATTGGCGACAGGCGCTGTGCGTAATCAACCCAGTCAGTAGCTTGCAACTCCGCCCTTTGCGAAGCGGAATCAGCTGATACTGAATTGCATTCAAAGAGTTAGAAAAGACAAGAGATATTTTGATGAATGCTTTGGTAAATTGAGAATTAAGAATTAAAAATGAAGAATTGGAAGTCTTGGAGAGAAGACGATCTGCCGAGTCATTCTCGGGACAAACAAATCCCAACCCAAGACACTCAAAATATTCGGAATTTAATTTCAGACAGCCCATATTTTACTCAAGTTCTTTTCTACACGCTATCCACAAATTTTAGTCCTTTTCCTCATCGGGAAGGAGATGGATTCCTACACCTTGCTCGGATAACGACTGAAGTCGGGTCACGGTTCCTGGATGAAACC
>CAZXAC010000278.1:0-3155 GCA_964638335.1 uncultured Lentisphaera sp.
TGAATTTCAGCTGTCCTTCTGTAGTATCCTTTTTGTCCTAATAGTTCATGGTGCGTCCCCTTCTGTATAATACGCCCTTTTTGGATGACATATATTAGATCAGCGTTTTTCAATGCGGAGATTCTGTTGCTGACGAGAAAAGTGGTGCGTCCTCTCATCGCTCCTTCAATTCCGAGCAATATCTCTTTTTCCGTGTGAGAATCAACAGAAGCGGTAGGATCGTCTAGGAGTAGTATTGGCGGATCGAGCAATATTGCCCTGGCGAGGGCAAGTCTCTGTCTTTGACCACCCGAGAGATCACAGCCGGATTCACCTATTATGCTATCGTATTTATTCTGCATTTTATCTATGAATTCATGAGCCGAAGCCAGCTTTGCGGCATTCTCTATTTCAGCATGGGTGGCTTTGGGTTTACCAAAGGCAATGTTGGAAGATATCGTACCGCTGAATAGGAAGCTTTCCTGAAATACTATCCCGACTTGATGTCTGAGATCTTCAAGGTCGCATTTTTTGACATCATACCCGTCTACTGACACCACACCCATTGACGAGTCATAGAATCTTGGGATCATACTCAACAGAGTGCTCTTGCCCGCCCCCACAGCGCCGAGTATTCCAATGAATTTACCGGACGGAGCTTCAATATTTATGTCTTCTAGAATCTTTTCCCCTGGAACATATTCAAAGTAGACATTCCTAAAAGCGATATTCCCTTTCGCTCTATTTATTCGCACTGGATTGATTGGACTTGCCACTGATATCGGAGCGTCAAGTATTTCAAATACCCTGCTGGCAGCGGCTATGCTATACTGTATGTTGTCCACGATTGCAACGCTTGAATTTATCTGTTCTGATAATCTGCCCATCAGACCTAGAAAAACTATCAGGCCACTTCCGAGCGCGAACTCGCCCTTTACAACCAAGATACCGCCGTATATCAACAACACAGCAATATTTACCTGCGACAGCAATGAGACAGTTGGATGAAATGTCGAAAGCATTTTGAAGATACGTTTTTTCTGATCCCTGACTGCCTCATTATAGGTTCGAAGTTTCATCAATTCATTTTGTTCTCTGGCGAAACCTTTCACGACGTGTATCCCATTTATGAACTCGGCTATTCTCATTATCATGTCGTCCATCAACACACGGCTTCTCATGTATTCCGGCTTAAAAGTTATGGAGTACCTATAAGAGAGATAAAATATAAAGGGAAAAGAGGCAACGCATGCGAAAGTAAGCTTTACGTTTATCGAAAACATGTAAGACAAATATACCGACATGGAAATCATGAATACAATACTTTGAATCATAACTCCGTCCACAAAAAGTCTCATCTGCTGAACATCTGTTGTAACTCTGTTTATCAGCGTTCCGCTGGCCCTTGAATCATAGAAACGAAAACTCAGCCTTTGCATCTTATCATAAACGGCAGAGCGCAAATCGACGACCATTCCCTTCTGCAAAAAAGTCGCAATATTTTTTCTGTAAAGATAGTTGAGAAAATATTGCAATATCGCAAAAGATACACCAAGTGCTGATATCGCCAGAAGAGAAGGAAGAAGACCCCATTCTGAAGGGATGGCGATTCCAAAGGGCCAGGAAGGTTCTTTTGATGAAGCATCTAATCTATGCCTAATGAAATCTATACCAAGTCCGGCAAATTTAAGTCCTGAAAGAGTTGAAAAAATAATTACTATCTGAATTGCAAGAGCTCTAAGACAACCGTTTTTATATTTCCAAGTTACATGAACCAGCCTCGATACGATTCCACGACCGGGACGAAATACGTTTGAAAAATTTCCATTCTTTGACATCTAAGATCCCAAAAGTACAATTTCGTTTTACTTTTATACCATACTAAAAACAGGGCATCAAGCAATATAATATTCGCTATTCCAAGACAAGTTTCCCGTCTAGAATTGAAGCCCTGCTTCCGAGTCGAAAAGATAGGATTTTTTCAATATGCCCAAACTTGACGCCTGAAAGCACGGGGCCGGAGATATCTGACACGAAATTATAGAAAACGTCGTTCAAATCTTTTCTGTTTCCACAATTAGTGAAATCACCTATCAGCAATCCGGAAATTTCCGATAAAATTCCCGATAGTTTCATATGGGAAAGGCACCTGTATATTCTGTGAATAGGTTCATTAATGTCCTCTATAAGGAGAATCGCCCCTCTCAAAGAAGGCATGAATTCAGTCCCAAACATAGAACAAAATACTGACAGATTGCCTGCAACAATGAAACCACCTGCGCTACCACGCTTTATAAGTTTAAGTTTATTACATTTTGAAATATCGAGAGATTTTGAATCGCCAGAAATTGCCTTCCTAAGACTTAAGCCCGGATAGTTTTTCCCAAGTGAGGCTGGAAGATCAGAAATCATAGGACCAGCAACTGGAATTCCAGCATTTTTCTTCAGCATTCCCATATGTATTGCCGTTATGTCACTAAAACCAAGAATGATCTTTTTAGAGCGTCTCATGCAATCCCAATCCAACAAAGGCAATATGTCGTGACAGCCGAAACCGCCCCTTGCGCAAAGTATCACCGACACGTCCTTTCGCCTCAACGCCTTATTGAACTCAGCCGCCCTTAGTTCAGGCGGAGCTGGCAATTTGGGGTTATCCCCGTGTGCAAATACATTTTCAGAGATTTCGTATTGCAGTTCGAATTCTTCAAATATTCTTAGGGTGCGCGATAGTTTTTTTTCGCATGGAGGTCTTCCCGGAGAAACGACCATTATCTTGCCTGAAATATCGGAAAAAGGATTGAATATTGCGATGCCCATTGCTAGCCCTTATGCTTGGGAAGGAATATATGGAAGCTAGTACCTTTTCCGGGCGCGCTTTCAACGTCTATCCAACCATTATGATTACTTATTGCTCCGTAAGCCATCGCCAAGCCCATTCCAGTACCTTTCCCTGTAGGTTTGGTTGTAAAGAACGGTTCAAATATTCTAATTAAAATTTCCTTATCCATTCCACAGCCATTATCTGATATCATAATACAGCAGAAATCTTCTGGAGACGCCTCCTGATCCTTCCTTGAATCAAAAAATTTATCTCTAAAATCAGTAGCTTCTCCAAGCACGGCCTTTATCATATTCGGATGATTCGGTGGAAGTCCATCGAAGGCGTCTCTTGCGTT
>CAZXAC010000279.1:0-3143 GCA_964638335.1 uncultured Lentisphaera sp.
TGATGATCACATGCCTCCGGCTGTAATTTCAAAAGAGGGGGATGATGTAAGCAGTTATGTGCGCTTCCTAGCTGACAACGGCTTTAAAAAGAAGGAGGAACTCTACTGCAAGCTGGACAGGTTTACACGCAAGTGGCTGGTGGATGAAAAATTTTATGTTGACACCTTTGTCGGAGAGCGTGGAAATGAATGGCTTGCGAAAGCCGCACCAAAGGACAAATCCTGGTTCTGCTGTATATCCTTCCCTGGACCACATATGCCTTATGACGGTATTGGTCTGCCAGACAATGAACAATATAAGGATGAGGAAATTGACTTGCCGCTGACAGAATATTCCGACATAAAGACTAAACCGGAAATGTATGAGATGATGTTTAAAACCGGACATGGCAGTGGCTGTCCTGAACCTATTGCCGGAATGACCAAGGATGAGGCGCGGCTGGTGCGCAGATCGTATTACGCAAACATGTCGCTGATTGACAGGAAGATCGGGCAGATAATCGAGACTTTGAAAAAGAGCGGCGAGTATGACAACACTCTGATAATTTACACGAGCGACCATGGCGATTTCATGGCGGATTTCGGAATGATCGGAAAGGGCCAGTATCTTGCCGAGGTCATAATGCGCGTCCCGTTCCTTATAAAACCGCCTGTCGCAGGATTCAAGGGCAGGCGCGACGAATCATTCATTTCAAATGTTGACATAGCCGCCACCTGCCTTTCAGTGGCAGGCATGGAGAAACCGGATGATATGTCGAGCGTGGATCTTTCCTCGCACTGGATTTCATCGAATCCTGAAAACCGTGAATTCAGCTATTGTGAAGCGGCGCAAATGCGTTCAATCCGGGATCGAAACTGGAAGCTTGTACATTACAGGGATAGGGAGTATGGTGAACTTTATCATATATCCGAAGATCCGTGGGAGAAGAAGAACCTATGGGACGATTCGGCGTGTGCACAAGAGAAGAACCGGCTTTCAAGAAAACTCGTAGATTGCATGATGAAGATAGAGCCGCGGGCAGACATTCGCTGGAATAAGAGATCCCCTGAATGGTGAAACAAGACAAATAATCAATGGTGTCCTAAGCAATCTTATCGTTGTCGCAATCTCTATCCACCGTTGCCCTTTAGGCTATGGTGGACAGGTCGTATTCGTAATCGAATAAATTTATTTTACGATTACGATTACGACGACGATAGCGATTACGAAAAATACGTTTATTTTAAAAACTGAAATCGTTTTTCAATTTATTTAGAAAAAGGTTGAAAAATAATTTATAACTAACAACAGGAGATTTGATATGAAAAAGGACGCCTCGAAGATTGAAATCAAGATTGCCTACATTGGTGGCGGTAGCAGGTATTGGGCTCGTGAATTGGTCGGAGATCTAGCGCTTTGCCCACACATTTGCGGAGAACTGGCATTGTATGATCTGGATTATGAGGCGGCATTAAAAAATATAGAGGTGGCAAATGAGATATTTAACCGCCCCGCATCGAGGACGAAATTCAAGGTAACAGTAGCAAAGAAAGCGCAAGATGCCCTGAAGGGCGCAGATTTCGTGATCTGCTCAATTGAGCCCGGTCCGACACAAATGAGATACGCTGACCTAGAAATTCCAGCAAAATACGGAATAGTCCAAACAGTCGGTGATTCAACTGGTCCCGGAGGAATAGTCAGAGCACTGCGCAGTATCCCTATAAAAATGCACTACGCGCGCCTCGTGATGAAATACTGCCCAAAAGCTTGGGTGATAAATTATACTAATCCGATGACACTTTGTACCGCTGCATTTTATGCGGCAGATCCTAAAATCAAGGCTTTCGGATGCTGTCATGAAGTTTTCGGAACGCAGAGGTTTCTGGTAGAAAAAGTGAATGAATGGTTTGGGGCGGAAGACGTGAAGAGGCAGGATATAATATTGGATATAGCTGGTGTAAACCATTTTACTTTCGCAACAAGTGCGACATGGAAAGACAAAGATCTTTTTAAGAATCTTTCCAAGCTCGTATCCGAAAGTTCCACTTTCAGGGATCGTACAGCTAAGTCGAGAGAGAACGTGCGCAAGGGATTATGGTTCGCTTCCGACAAATTAGTGTCTCTCGATTATTTCCGACGATTTGGCGCGCTTGGTGCCGCTGGCGACAGGCATCTGGTGGAGTTTGTCCCTTGGTATCTTTCATCAGAAAAGGAACTTCATCGCTGGGGAGTATTATGCACGCCGTTTTCATGGCGGATAAAAAGGAACGAAAGATCAAGCAAGCTAAATATGGATCCTGCGGTAATTAATCCCTCCGGAGAGGAAGGCGTGCAGCAGATCCTTGCCCTCCTAGGAGTTGAAAAGCTTGATACTAATGTAAATCTTCCAAACTGTGGCCAGATATCTGATCTGCCTGCCGGTGCAATCGTTGAAACCTACGCCCAGTTCAGACGCGACAGCATCAGCCCAGTCGTAGCAAAGCCCCTGCCTCCCGGGCTTGCTGAAGCGGTCAGAAGAGTGGCGTCGGTACAGCAGATGACCTTGAAGGCAGTGGTGGAATCAGATAAAGAACTCGCATTCCATGCGTTGATTAATGATCCGCTTGTCCGTATTCCCACAGATAAGGCGTGGAAAATGTTCAATGAAATGCTCGAATATACAAAGGAATATCTGGAAGGATTTCCCATATAAATATGGTCGTAACTTGTCCGACGTGGCTTCCCGATGATGTCGGGTCGCGTCCGTCTTCGCAATATGCTACGCCGAGGCAGGTCGCTACTATCGGTATCGAGAAATGAATTCAATCGATTACGACTACGATTCCGACCCCGATTTGCTGTTGTCGCCCCTGAAAGGAGGGCGGGTTTTCCAACCCGCCTAACGACCAGCACCCTACGCAAACGACGGTGATAAGCGAAAACATGTTTTTTCGCTGCCACCATCTTAATAAAAACGCATATGACAGGGATAGTTCCATAAATCGGGATTGCTATCGGCATCGCCTCCGGTATCGAGAAATGAATTCCATCGACTCCGACCCCGACTTGTGTACCCCATAGCTCAAAGAGCGACGAGAGACCTTGATGGAATTTTTTGGACAGCATTAGCCTACATTTTGCGTTTGACCAGTGCGGCTTAGATGCGAGAAATCAAGGCGATGGT
>CAZXAC010000280.1:0-3141 GCA_964638335.1 uncultured Lentisphaera sp.
CTATGAGCAGTCCACCAAGAATAGGTCCCAGTGCCATAGGGAAACGTCTGACAAGCGAATGAAGACTCACCCCAAAGACTCGGCGGTTTTTAGGCACGCTAGTATTTATCAAGCTCATTATAGCTGGCAGAGATATCGCTGTCCAAGATATGAAGAAAAGAGAGCCCACAAATACCGCCCACCAAGTTTCCACCACGATCACGATCAGGAATCCGAACGCAGCGATGAGCGTAAAAAATATCAGAGCCTTCTTGTGACCAAATCTGTCGCTCGCCCACCCACCGGGAAATGAATAAAGCGCGGAAAGAATATTGTCGAAACCATTCAATGCCCCCATTATGAGCGGCCCGGCTCCGAGCACTCCGAGATATAACGGGATGAATCTCTCGGCCATTTTCTCGCCAAGCCCGACAAATACAACCATGACAAGCATGCTTACAACGGATCTGTTAAAAACTGAATATTCTTTTTTTTCGATGTCTTTTTTCATCGAAGCCTTTTTTAGGGTGATGTGGTCGACATGAGTCTTAATTTTATGCCGATTTGGATTCGGCGTTAGGTCTTGAAAATTCCTCTCCTTACCGCATCAAATAAAATCACAGTTGCCGCCTGAGCGACATTTAGGGATTCGGTTCCGCCCGGCATAGGAATGCTAACTGGAATCCCTCTGATGTTTTTAGATATTCCTGAGCCCTCATTTCCAAAAACTATTGCCGACCTATCGAATAATTCGGGCTCACGAAATACGTCCGCGCCTCCTGAAACAACAGAAAGAAAAACTTTGGAACATCCCATGGAGAGCAATTCATCTGAGAAAGATTCCAGATTGTCGTAGGTACATATTTCCATTGCAAATTGTTGGGCTGTGGCTGCCCTTATTACCTTATCTGAATAAGGATCGGCGGAATTTTCGCTCAGGAAAATTCTTTTCAGTCCTGCTGATTTCGCAGTCCGAATTATCGTTCCCAGATTGCCGGGGTCCTGAATGGAATCAAGCAGCAACAAAAAAGGATCTCCGCAAAATCCTGCGAATTTCGCATATTCCGGTCTCTTCAGCACAAAGATAATTCCCTGCGGATTTATTACGGGACTTATCTGTTTCATCTGTTCTTCAGAAATATATTCAAAATCTAAACCACTAAAATCGCTCCTGTCGAATTCTTGCAAACATAAAGCGCGTTTTATCAGATCACGCCTAGAGATAAAAAGCTCAAGGCAGCATTTCAACCCTTCGCAAATGCATAAATCGCTTTTGCGCCGCCCTTGACGAGATGACAAAGATTTATAAAGTTTTATTTCGTTCCTGGTGATCATCGCCTCACGTCTCCATAGTTTTTCGTTTTTTTCCAAGGATATCGCCCACTAAGAAGGACACTGAAAGACGATTTAGGATATTATCGCAACTTTGAATAACAAGTTACTCATTTATTTTTTGCGGACAATTCCGTTTTTCCTTTGGAACCGCTTATAATTGGTGCCAGAGAGAAACATTCGCCCAACTTACTTTGTAGCAAATGTTTGATTATTAATCATTAAAACAAAAGTCTACCCGTTGGACTCGCTGGATTCAGCCGCGAACTACGCATATCCCTTGCATGAGACTCTCGCAAAGTCGCAAGGGACGCAAAGCTAAGACTATGCTAGGATTTCCCATATCAAAATTCCAACGTTTGATCGCAATGACAGATCTTTCTTAGGTGTTTACAATTATCCCTTGTCTTCGCAGAATTTTTTGTATTCTATTACGGCAAAGCGATCTGTCATGCCGATAACATAGTCTGCTACAGCCCTTTTAAGCCCGTCCTTTGGAATGCGACTGTTGGCATACGCGCCCATTCTCTTGGGGTTCTCGAGGTATGCCTTGAAGAGTCCTTTTATTTTCTCCGCCGCGATGTCGTTAACGGTCGCGACATCCGGATGGTAATAGACGTTTTCGAAAAGGAATTTTCTCAATTCCGAAGTCATTTTCGCGAATTTCGCATCAAACGAGATGATTCTGTTTTCCGTTTTCTGTGATTCTAGAGCCGTCCTGATTTTCATTTCCCTTAAATTCCGCTCTGAGTTCTCGACGACATTTTTGACCATCATGTCTATTAGGCATCTTACCGCGAAAGCCCTGAATTTGTCCCCCTTCCTCAGACCATTTTTAGCTGCCAGATCTGCGGCAATGTTCCATATCTCGAGATTATCAAGCATTTTTTCATTTATCATTCCGGCGTCAAGCCCGTCATCAACATCGTGTCCGTAGTAGGTTATATCGTCGGATATGTCTGCGACCTGAGATTCGAGAGAAGGTTGTGGAGGGAGTTTTTCTCCATCGAGCTTTGCTTTTTCGGGATTTCTTCTTTTTACGAGCCCCGCACGCACCTCCCAAGTCAGGTTCAGACCTTCATAATCCGGATATTTTCTCTCGAGTATATCTACTGTGCGCAATGATTGTTCATTGTGGTCGAATCCACCCTCATCCTTCATTATTTCGTTCATAATGCTTTCGCCGGGATGTCCGAAAGGCGTATGCCCGATATCGTGCGCTAGAGCTATCGTTTCGGTAAGGTCTTCGTTCAACATGAATGTACGTGATATTGTCCGCGCTATCGCGGCAACTTCTATGGTATGGGTGAGCCTTGTGCGCAGATGATCTCCTGTCCCACTGAGAAAGACCTGCGACTTGTATTCCAACCTGCGAAAAGACCTGCTATGAAGAATTCTATCTCTGTCTCTCTGAAAATCGGTACGAAAAGGATGCGGTTCTTCAGGATACTTTCTTTCGGACCTATCAGTGTTGCGGATAGCATAAGGAGCGAGATTGCTGTTCTCCAAGACGTATTGCTCTTTTAAACTTCTAATCATTTGGTCTTAGCCGAAGCGAATATCTCCGGAACATGTTTGCGGGCCATCATTATCATTTCATCGTCAGAAATGGATGTAACTCTGCCATTCTTATATTCCTCATCAATCCAGTCTTTTATGGCGGCAATTCCTGTGTGGTCCTTTCTTATGTTCTTTGCCGCCTGTCCAACATTTGAATGCAGCCAATACGCGATTCCAGCAAGGCCTGAATTGTTCGTTATGCCTACTTTACATGGACGTTTAAGCCATTTGCCCGTGTCAAATATATTGTAGGCTCATGTAAACTTAATT
>CAZXAC010000281.1:0-3120 GCA_964638335.1 uncultured Lentisphaera sp.
GGAGGATACTTGGGAAAGACAGTGCAGGTCATCCCCCATGTCACAGATGAAATAAAGAATTGCATCCGGAAACTTGACGACGACGATGTGGATATCGCCATTACTGAAATCGGAGGAACCGCCGGTGACATCGAGTCATTGCCCTTTCTCGAAGCGATAAGACAGTTCAGACAGGAGATAGGTCAGGAAAACGGAATTTTCATACATCTTACGCTGGTTCCATACATAAGGGCCGCAGGTGAGATGAAGACAAAACCCTCCCAGCAATCTGTCGGAATACTCCGTGAGATCGGAATAATACCCGACATATTGATATGCAGGTGCGAGCATGCCCTATCAGAAGAGCACAGACAGAAGCTTTCATTGTTCTGCAACGTCAGAAAGGAATTCGTAATAGAGGAGAAGGATGTTGCCCATTCCATATACGAAGTGCCAATCGAATTGGCTAAACAGGATTTAGACAAATACATACTGGAACTTTTCAAGCTTCACGTGAAAGACCTACATATTGAGGACTGGCGAAGAATGCTTGATTCGGCAATCAATCCTACGAAAGGAGCGGTCGAAATCGCCGTAGTCGGCAAATACATAAGCCTTCGCGATGCGTATAAGAGCATTTATGAAGCTCTCTGCCATGGCGGAATAGCAAACGACGTGAAGGTGAACATAAGGATGATAGAATCGGAAGATATTGAACGCGCCGGAGTAGAAAAATATCTAAAAGGCGTTGATGGAATACTTGTCCCTGGCGGATTTGGAGATCGTGGCATAGAGGGTAAAATCAGTGCGGTAAGATTCGCGAGGGAAAACAATATCCCCTTCTTCGGGATATGTCTCGGAATGCAATGCGCTGCAATCGAGTTCGCTCGTAACGTCTGCGGACTTAAAGATGCAAACAGCTCCGAATTCAAACCGGATACAAAGAATCCAGTGATAACTATGATGGAAGAACAGAAGAAGGTCATAGACAAAGGCGGTACAATGCGCTTGGGAGCTTGGGAATGCGTAATAGAAGATAAGAGCCTTGCAAGTGTTGCTTACGGGCTTAAGTCCGCTCACGAAAGGCATCGCCACAGATATGAGTTCAACACCGAATTTAAGAAGATTTTCACCGACAAGGGTATGAAGATATCCGGAGTCTCAAAGAAAGGCGGATTTACTGAAATAATTGAGCTGGCTGGTCATCGCTGGTTTGTCGCCTGCCAGTTCCATCCGGAATTCAAATCAACTCCTCTTCGCGCGCATCCGCTCTTTAGGGAATTCATAAAAGCATCAACGCAGAAATGACATCCCAAAATCCGGATAAATACTTCTCATCTTTCAGAGCATATCTAAGAGGCGAAAAAAATGCTTCCGAACATACTGTGTCGGGATACTCATCAGATATTTCTCAATTTGCGAACTTCGCATTTTCCGCTAACCCAGAGGAGACAAATGTAAACTGGGATTCGGTTGTCCTAATGAATGCGAGACTTTTTCTGTCCGAACTACAGAATAAAAAAATATCCAGGACGTCTGTACTTAGAAAAATATCTTCGCTCAGGGCATTCTACCGTTTCATGATGAGAGAGAAAGCAGTGTCTTCAAATCCATTTGCCGCTCTGTCAATGCCGAAAAAAGAAAAACGACTGCCAAAATATCTTTCCCTAAACCAAATAGAAGCACTTGTCGGAGCGCCAGCCATATATTGGGCAAAGGGTGCAGATGCCGGAGATGAAAAATGCGATCAGGAATTTGCGAATTTCGCAAGACTCCGCGATGTTGCTATCATTGAAACCATATACAGCGGGGGGCTTAGAATCAACGAGGCATTGTCGCTCTCAGAATCTAGGCTAGACCTGATTGGCGATATTGTAAAGGTAAAAGGTAAAGGAAAGAAGGAAAGAATAGCTGGTCTCGGAAAATCCGCTATTGGCGCATTGAGGCAGTACATCGCTGAAAAAAAGAGGATGTTCGGCTCCAGTGACAGGAATTCCCCGCTCTTTGTGAATAAATTCGGGACGGCTCTGACTCCAAGGTCTTTTCAACGCTATTTCAAGATGTATCTCGGGATGGCTGGGCTTCCTTCCGATATGACCCCGCACAAACTCAGGCACTCTTTTGCCACGCATATGCTCGATGCTGGAGCGGATCTCAGAAGCGTTCAAGAATTGCTTGGACATGCGAACCTAAGTACCACGCAGATATATACGCACGTAAGTACTCAAAGACTTAAAAACGCTTACAAAAATGCTCACCCGAGGGCTAGGAAAAAATGACAGACCGTTCAGTGAATTTTATTGTGGAGCTTGCGAAAATCGCAGGAGAAACCGCAAAAAAGATGAGAATGAAAAAGAATCTCGTCGTAAATTATAAAAATGAAAAAGACCTCGTCAGCGAAGCGGATAGGGCGGTTGAAAAGAAGATTCTTTGCGAGATATCCGCTAAATTCCCTCAAGATGGAATATGGGCGAGGAGACAGGGCGAAGTAAATCTTCTTCAGGCTATCTATGGATAATAGGCCCAATAGATGGGACCACCTCCTACATACATGGTCAACCCTTCTACTCCGTTTCGATAGGCTTACAACGCAATGGTGAAACTATAGCAGGAGTTGTTAACGCTCCGGAATTAAATGAAATATTCTGCGCCGAAAAAGGCTCCGGTGCCTTCGTAAACGGAAAAAAAATCAGCGTATCTAAGAGAGCTAAACTGATAGAAGCTGTACTATCAACTGGTTTTGCTTGCGTGAGGGCCGGATTGAAGAACAACAATATAAAAAATTTCGCCAGGATCCTTCCTAAGATAAGAGGTATTCGCAGATATGGTTCTGCCGCGATAGACCTTTCATATGTTGCCAGCGGAAGGCTCGAAGGTTTCTGGGAAATGAATCTGCAGGAATATGACATATGCGCTGGCGCTCTAATCGTAGAGGAGGCTGGAGGAAAGATCAGCGACTTCAGGGGAGGGCGCTCATATCCGGGAAAAGGACTCCTTGCAAGCAACGGACTCATTCATAAGGAGCTCATCAAAGAGCTTTCCTGGATAAAGTAAAAACCAACAGGGCGGGAAAGGAATGAAGCTTATAAAAGGCAATCCTGCAGTGTTCTTAGACCGCGACGGAACCATCATAGAAGATCG
>CAZXAC010000282.1:0-3101 GCA_964638335.1 uncultured Lentisphaera sp.
GACTTTCATCTCGAGACCGTTGCAAAATTGCGCAACGCGATGCCCAACATTGCCCAGACCTATTATTCCTATTGTCTTACCAAGCAATTCTCCGCCGCTGAATTTATGCCTGTCCCAGCCGCGGTTTTCCATATTTTTGTGAGCTGGCACAATCTTTCTCACTGCGGCAAGAAGAAGGCCGAGAGTGAGCTCGGCGGCCGAATTCGTGTTCAGTCCAGGGGAGTTGAATACCAGTACACCTTTCTGAGTTGCATACTCCACATCCACGTGCGCATATCCCACTGCGGCGACAGCAACAACCTTTAGATTTTCAGCCAAATCAAGCAATTCCTTTGAAACCTTACTCTCCGAACGCGTTATAAGACAATCATATCCGGGAATTATCTTCTTAAGTTCCTCAAATGGAATATCAGGTCTGGAATCAACCTGCAAATCCTTATTCGATGACAATTTCTTCAATCCTATCTCGTGTATTTTCCCTGTAATTAATATTTTTTTCTTCATCGGATATATTCCTTATTTATAATAATTAAATTCAATTTTTTGAGACCATTTTCCAAACCCTGTACAATTCGGTCACTCCCCATGCCTGAGCATCACAACCCCTCTGCCTGTGAGGAAAATCTCCATCAAGTATTTCGGGTATATTGCATATGCATCCACTCTCCAAGAGGAACTGCGACGAAGACAAGATGGCCGTTGCCGTAGACCTTACCATTTCTCCGTACACCATCATCATAGCCTCAGCGTATGAAGGGAAAAGCCAAGTCCACGCAGTTCCGTTGTGGTATGCGGGTTTTCTGGATATGTCTTCCGCGCCGATATATGCGCCAAAATACGGTCTCTTGGGGTTGTTCAAAAGCTTTCCCGAGCCGTCGCGTACGGGATTTTCAAACTCAACATTCCTATCGGCAAGAGAGCGAATCGCTCCGGGAACAATCAATTCGGAACATGCCCTCAATATACCCTTCTTTAGTTCGTAGTCCTCAACGAGTCCGAGAGTTACAGCCAGAAGCTGGTTTGGTCTCAGATGATCGTCTTTCTTCGCATGGGCGGCGGAGACTCCCGGAATGGCATGCAGACAATCAGATAGCCATTCGAATTCTCCAGTAATAGAGTCTCTTACTTTGTAATATTTCATGACCGACGACACTACTCTCTTCCTTGTCTCATCCCATTTGCGTGACTTAGTCTTATCGGCAAGTAGGGAGAGTGCGGCATACCACAGTGCCTGTATCTCAATAGGATACCCCTGACGCGGGGTGCCAGCCGGGAAATTTGTATCCATCCAAGAGAAATGCGACGGACTGAATATCAATCCGCTCTCTGTGTCCATCATTATCCCGTTTGGCGTGCCGGACATATAACTGTCAGCGATTCCGGAAAGCGTATCCAGAAGGGTTCTCTTCTCATCAACTTGTTCGTACAATATATCGTCAGAACTAGAAGCCGCACAGAAGTCCGCCACCGCGACAAAAAGCCATAGCGGGGCATCGCTTGTGTCCCTGTTGGACGCGTTTTCTCCCTGTATCATATTCGGAAGAGTTCCCTTTTCTGCGAATTTCGCAAACAACAGCAATATCTTCTTCACCTCAGCGGTTTTTCCGGCACTTATCAAGCCCCTCGCAGCGATGAGTGTATCCCTCCCCCAGTCTAGGAACCACGGGTATCCAGCAATAACAGTTTTCCACCCCTCTCTAGCGACAATGAACTTTTCAGCGGCCTTTTCCAAAACGTAATCAAGTTCAAGCTTGTTCACCTGCTTGGGAATCAACATTTTTTCATCGGACCTTTTTTCCTTGTCTGGTTCCATCGGAGTGAGTATTGTGCCTACCAACACGTCCTCTTCATCTCCAGACATCATCACCTCAAAGTAGCCTGGAGAGAAAAGGTCTCCATAGGGATCAAGCCCACGCTCAGCCTCTTTCTGCCTGTGTATGGCATATGACCACTCGTTGGATCTCCTAAATACGCCTTTGGATGTTGAAATGCATATTTTCCTGTCGTGAGCGGGCTCAAATACAAAAGATTTTACCGATGCTGTTACACTGTTTGGCCAAATATTTTCCAATCCCAGGTATGCCTTGGTCTCATAATGGAAATTTCTGTCCTCAAGATCAGGTCGTATTATTATTTTCAAAGGAATTCTGTCTTCAAGCAGGGTTTTTTCTCCATCGGTTTTTCCGATCCGTTTTATTTTCAGCACAACCTGGTTCTTCCCCTTGATCATCCACAATCCTACTACAAATCTGGCAAAAAGACCGTTGCCAAGAGGCACGCTAAAAGTCCATACGCCGCTGTTTCCATCGTTCCCCAAATTAAAACTATCGAGTTTATGCGCAGAGAACCATTCTTTCCTTCCGTGATGGTCCGTGCATATCCTGCATCTGGTCCACATCATGTGCCTGTCCTCTGGATATGTCGGATTCAGGTTCCCAGCCAGTATGCAATCGTATCTGCTATAGATTTCGCCCCATTCGAGAGGTTGACGGCACATACCGCCCCTTCCATTGACGGATAGCATCACCGATCCGGACGAAATCACTTTTTCGCTCGAGAACTCCGTATTTATAAACTGCTTCCCTGAAAGATTCGGAAGAAACATTAGATTCGCGACATCCCGTTTCGAATGCTTATCGGCATACACCGAAATCTTAATTTGCCTCAGTTTCGCCGATTCCACCGTTTTTAGCGGCGGCAAAAGGACAAAGTTCACATTCCTACGGGATTTCAAGCTGTCTCTTTGCATAAGAATCCTGCCATTTTCCGAAATCCTGACCCTGAAACTATGGGGAGCCCTTATCATGATTATATGCCCTGGAGGAACGAGAACCTCCCTTCTTACGTCCTCAGGCCAACGCCATTCTACAAGAGGACAGTATTCTTTTTCTCCCGCTATCCTTTCGCAAAACTTATAGGGATCATCTAAAAGTTCATTCGCGATTTTTTCTCCATCAACATCGATGACTACCCTCGATTTCTGCTTCCAGCACAGTATGTCCAACGCCACAGCAGTCGCATTTTGCATTGATATTCTGTCCGGTTTAGTCAGTTCTCTTTCCTCCGCGTCAAGAATCAATTGCATATCCTCTATTCTTGGA
>CAZXAC010000283.1:0-3083 GCA_964638335.1 uncultured Lentisphaera sp.
TAGATATGCCGATGCACAGTTTTGGTTGGCAAGGAGGGGAGCCCACTATAATGGGGCTTGACTTCTTTAAGAAGGTTACATGTTTCCAGGAAAAATATGGCAGGTCTGGGCGGGTTGTATCCAACGGACTCCAAACGAACGGGACTCTGCTTGATGATGAATGGTGCAGGCATCTTGGGAAATACAATTTCCTTGTTGGCTTAAGCGTTGATGGTCCACCTGAGATCCACGATAAACACAGAGTAACAGTTTCTGGTGGACCCAGTCATGCCTTGGTGATGAAGGGACTTGAAGCTCTAAAAAGAAACAATGTGGAATTTAATATTTTGACTTTGGTCTCGGATTCCAATGTAAAGTTTCCTCTGGAGGTTTACAATTACATAAAGAGCCTGGGGGTTAATTTCCACCAATATATTGAATGTGTTGAGTTTGATTCAGACGGCCAGCTTACCCCATATTCTGTCAGACCCGGTCAATGGGGAGAATTTTTATGCTCAGTATTTGATGAATGGTACGCACATGACCGTTATTCGGTTTCTGTAAGGCTTTTTGATTCGATACTTGCTAGGATGGTTGATGGAATTGCGAATGTTTGTGCCATGTCAACCGATTGCAGACAATATTTTGTGGTAGAACACAATGGAGATGTATATCCGTGTGATTTTTTTGTTATTCCTGAATTGAAGTTGGGTAATATAATGGAGAATGGTTGGGATTTCTTTGTGAATTCCGCAAAGTATAGGGAATTTGGGGAAAGGAAGAGTAAGTGGAATGAAAAATGTGTGAATTGCGAATATTTAAGTTATTGTTCCGGATGTTGTCCCAAAAATAGGTTTGGAAAGGCTGGTGATCCTAGGACACTCAGCGCGTTGTGCGAGGGCTGGAAGATGTTTTTCAAGCATACGATGTCCAGGTTCGAATCTATAGCTGAACAAGTTAAGTTTGATAGGAGATCTGAGATGGAAAAAGACCGGCGTATGAGTTCGGCGAAAATGTCAAATTCGCTTAATCTCAGAAAAGTCGGAAGAAATGATCCATGTCCCTGTGGTAGCGGAAAGAAATACAAGAAATGTTGTGGAAGATGAAGGTCGCACTGAGTTGCTGTTTTTTTGTCACTTTCTGATGATATGCAATACGTATTTCGCCCTCGATATTGCGGTGCAGAGAGCCTCTTTATTCCATCTGGGGTCGCTTTCGGATACATCGAGCAGTATTACAGCATCGGCTTCACATCCTTTGAATTTCATGTATGTGAAGTAAGGGATTTTCCCTATGTCTGGAGAACCATTTTCCACTATTTCAAAGTCTCCGATATTTGGAATTTCTCCGATACATGTTTTAGACATGGAGTGTCCACCGAGTATGACTATTTGTCTTTCAAATATTCCTTCGCTTATCATCTGTGATATTAGGCTGTTGAGGGTTTTTCTCCTTTCATCAGCTTCCGTTTGGCGTGTTTCTGTGACAGGTGTTCCAACTGGGGCATCGTCAGAAATTCTTATATTCCCGGTGCAGTAAGGTTTGAGTGTTTTGAATATTTCGGTTGTGTTTCTGCAATTTTTGTCTAGGTTAAACGGTGTTCCGAGTTTTGGGAGTGAAAGCTCTTTGTTAAATAGATTTTGGTCAGGATCATAGAATATATAGAAATAAGCGTCAGTTTTGACCAGTTCGGTTACGGAATCCCAGTAATTTTCCCTGAAATCTTGGGCCTCGTCAACTATTACCGCATCAAATTTAAGAGGATTTGTTTTCAGTATTTTTAGGAATTCCTTTGGGATTGTTTCCGTCCAAGCCTTGTCGTCGTTTCTTTGAGGAGAAATTTGGATGCCATTATCTTGGAGATGTTTAATGCATAAATCATGGAATGTAGTGGCTATTATATTTTCAACGTCTGATACGGAGGAGAGAATTTTTTCGCACAGCATTGAGTTGTATACCAGAAGCAGGACTTTTTTCCCTTCTGACGCGATTTCTCGGGCTTTTTTGACTGCTAGGACTGTTTTCCCTGATCCGGCGCAGCCGCGTATAAGGGCTTTTTTGTGTGACGATATGAAGTCGAGCAGTTCGCACTGTTGTTCAGTAAGTCTTAGAATCTTTGATTCGGATATCTTTATTTTGTCTGCTATTGCGATACCATAATCGAATTCAGGGGATAGTTTTTTCAGTATGATGCCTGGGTCAATTTTAGGGTCTGTCATATTTTCTTTTGAGAAAGCTGAAAGTATTTTTGTTGCGACTTTGTCTATGTAAGGAATATCTTTCCCGCTTATGCATATTTCCTGGCATTCCGGAGGAGGGGATTCAATCTCGTGGCAGTCTGGGAAGCAGACCGCATGCGCGAAGTTCATTGACAAGTTGTCTCCGCCAATAGAGCTCTTTAAGAAGCGTATAATGGCATATTTATTGTCAAGGGCTTGCCTTGCCGGGCTTTTGGGAAGTGCCCATCCGTTTTGTGTCCAATTGCCGTCTTTGAAGGCTATCATGCCGCCTTTTACTTCGATCACAAGTATTCCCATTTCTGGGTGAAACAGCAGGAAGTCTATTTCTGCGTCAATCAGTTTTCCGGATCTTGATTTATCAAGCAGGCCTAGTGAATGAAACACCGTCCATTTTTCATCGAGATTTTCCTTGAGAGCCTTAAAAAGCCTAACTTCCGCTTTGCTGGCGGTGCTTTTCAAGTATTCTGAGGGAAGCATTTTAGCCATTATATATTTAGCGTTGGTTCATTTCCTCTCTGGCCTGTCTGAGTATATCCATTTCCTGTTCTGAAAGACTGTTTATCCCCTCTGAAGATATTTTATCCAGCAGTCTGTCTAGCTCTTCCTGGGAGACCCTTAGAGGTTTTGAGAAGAATAGGTTTTCGTTTCTATCATATAGGGTATGTTTTGCCTTTTTCTTGAAGAGCGATGATATTCCCCAGACTTGTCTTCCATAGGAGAGCTTTATGTAAGTGTATCCGCCGATAAAGCCTCCCAGATGTACTATATGGGCGATATTTCCTGCTCCGCCAGTAAGTTCCAGGTATACTTCTATCGCGGCATATGCCATGGCGAAAGTTTTCATTTTCATTGGTATTGGTGGGA
>CAZXAC010000284.1:0-3062 GCA_964638335.1 uncultured Lentisphaera sp.
CACAATAACTTTTAAGCAATGAACCTAGGCAAGGCGATAAGTGCTTTATTGATAATTGCAACTCTATTTTCTTGTAATTCAAGACATGGCGACAAGCTGAGCTTAGAAAAAGGAACTACAGCAACCGGGAAAGTTATTGCAATTATTGATGGAGATACTTATGACCTACTAATTGATGGAAAAGAGAAAGTGAGAATAAGAATGGAGGGTATTGATGCTCCGGAAAAAGGAATGCCATTTTACAAGGTTTCGAAAAAACACTTATCAGACTTGTGTTTTGAAAAAGAAATACAAATTGAAATCACCGGAAAAGATAGATACAAACGCTTGCTGGCATACTCGTACTTAAGCGATGGCACCGAGTTAAGCCACGAAATGATAAGGGCAGGTATGGCCTGGCATTTTAAACAGTACAACACAAATCGGGAGCTTTCGGAACTTGAGAAAGAGGCAAAAGCAGGGAGACGAGGTTTGTGGGTTGATGACAATCCAATGGCTCCATGGACAAACAGAAGCCTTCACCGTCAGGGTATTTCTACCAAAGATTCGTTTGATTTAAAGGCAAACCAACCTTAACTTTAATCAATTTGCTATTTCTGTGGATATTTTGGACTAAACTGACCCCACTCAGCAGCGCATACCAACACATGTTGAAGTAACACGGGGGCAAAAAAAGTTCAGAAGCCACTATAAGCTTGCTGTTATTATCGTAAAATTATGCACAATTGTGATTATTTATATAATAATGACAATAAAACTTGATTTGTATCCTATAAATACTTACATTTGTTATTAAAACGATATATTCAGCAACATGCAATTAGAATGGAACATAATTAAAACATTTGCTCAAAACGATTCTCCATGTTTCTCTACAGAAGATGTTCGAAACGAATTTGGGGATGTCAGTCAGTCGCATTTGAATAACACGTTGATGCGAATGGTGAATAAAAATATGCTTATTCGCCTCCAAAAAGGGCTGTACTACATTGTACCTCTTGAGCATAATAGTCCCAAATTCATACCCGATTGGCATTTGGTGGCTCATTATATTATGCGTAATAAAAACTATTATATCGGTTATTACTCGGCACTTCAAATACACAAGCTTATAACCCAACCCAGCCTGACAGAGATTGTGGTAACCGATATTCAAATGAAGCCAAGCAATGTAGAAATACAAGGAGTAAGATTCCAGTTTGTGTATCATAACCAAAGTCGGTTTTTTGGAGTGAAAAACACTTGGATAAACGATTACAATAAAGTTTTTTGCAGCGACTTAGAAAAAACATTGGTTGATTCATTCATTAATCCGCATTACTGCAATGGAATAATTGAGATAGCCAAGGCAGTGTATGAGTCAAAAAATATTATTGACAATAAAAAAATAGCAGATTACTTCGCATTGGCTGGCAACAAAGTGGCTGCGAGAAGATATGTTTTTATATGTGACTTATTAGAACTGGGATCATCGCAACACGAAAACCTGTTACAGAATAATCGTAGCGGATCGTTTCTTCGTTTAGATACATTAGCCCCCGATGAGGGGAAAATAAATACCCGGTATGAGTTGAAAATTAACCGAGATATTAACACAATAAAAGAAGCCATATACACATGATTAAACCCGGTGAAATAGATAAGATTGCAATTGAAAAAGGCGTAAGAGCCAAGCAAGTTGAAAAGGATTATGTGATTTCGTGGATACTCTGGGGAATTGCAAGAAACCAATTCTTAAATAACAACTTGGTTTTCAAGGGAGGCACCTGCTTGAAAAAAATGTATTTTATCGATTATAGATATTCTGAAGATATGGATTTTACCCTGCGAAACGATAGTATTTCAAACAACGAAATCTTAGAAAGTTTCGGTTCGGTTTTCAAGCAAATTTCAGAAGAATCAAAAATCATCCTCGAAATACCAGAATTATCCATTGTTACTCAAACAGCCTCAGACAGCCTGCAGTTTAAAATGAATTATACTGCAACTCATGGATCAGATGGAATAAAGGTAGATATTACGAGAGGCGAAAAGATGGAATTTACTATCGACCATCGCTTAGTATTAAACAATTACAGCGACTTAGCCGATGCAAATGAGACACATGTTTTTTGTTATTCTCTTAAAGAAGTTTTAATTGAAAAAGCTACAGCCCTTATGGGACGTACTATACCTCGTGATTTATATGATTTCTACTATTTGATTGAGAAAGAAAACATCAAAGTTCAAGATGTATTTATGGAATTTATCAGCAAAGCAAAAAACAAAGGTCACAACCCGAAGGACTTTCTGAACAAAGTGAGTTTAAAAATGAAAACTTTTGAAAGAGACTGGCAATCAAGCTTAGGAAAACAAATAACAAAGGAGCAACTTCCCGAATTTGACACAGTTTGGCGAAAAGCGACGAATAGCTTTAAGGAGTTAATGAGGTATATTGAAAAATAGTTCTACAAAGTTCTTAATATGCTTTCTTACAAACATATCGGGCAATAATTGGGCAGAAAGGGTAATAATTGGGCAAAAGTTGGACAATTGCCTATTTCGGCCCAACCTGCCCCCCACAATTACCCACACTTTTCCCTAAGAACTCATCTTATACCTGTCATTCAAATGCTTCATATCCTGCCCAACCTTTTTATCGAGGAGTCGGGCATAAATTCTTGTCATTTCGAGGGAGGAGTGTCCCAGCATTTTTGAGACGGTTTCGATGGGGACGTTGTTATTGAGGGTTACGGTGGTGGCAAAAGTATGGCGTGCCAGGTGGCTGGTGAATTTTTTCTTTATTCCGCAGATGTCAGCAATTTCTTTTAGGTAAGCGTTCATTTTTTGGTTAGAGCATACAGGCAGTATAACGTTGTTTTCTTGGCAATAGGGATGGTTTTTGTATTTGTCGAGCAGTTGCCCTGTTACCGAAAGTACAGGGATGCTGCTTTGCTTTGAGGTCTTCTTGCGGTTAATTTTTATCCACGAGCCACCATCGGTTCCGGTAACGATGTTGTCTTTGCTTAGCCTGAGCAAATCGGAATAAGCCAGTCCGGTAAAGCACGAAAACACAAAACAAT
>CAZXAC010000285.1:0-3051 GCA_964638335.1 uncultured Lentisphaera sp.
CTCTTCCAGAGAAAGGCTGGGGTTTTTCGCCGCCGAAAGGACGGCGCCCAGAGGGATCAGGCTTAAGAGTCTCCGCAAGTTTCGTTCTGGAATCCGCAGTAATCTTCGCATCATAATCGGATTGCGGCATTATTTGCCTTGTCCTCGCGTCTTGCATTACGGCTTGTCCTGATTTTGCCACCACCCTCCTAACTTCTTCGAGTTTGCATTTTGCCAGAGTCTGGGATCCACCATTTTTTACTACGCCATGCTCAGCTCTCGCTTTCATTGATCTCTTTTCGTTCAGTTCCGCCGATATCTTTTCGTATGATTCCTTCTTTGCCTTCAACTTCTCCTGCAGTTCTTTTAAACCTTTTTGATCGTGCTGTTTCACCTTCTCGCCCATCTGTTTCTTTATTTCTTGGATATCTTTGTATTCCTGATTACGTTTTTCAGCCATCTCAGCATCCTTTTTAGCCGACTCTTCGGAAGTCTTAGCGTAAGCATCCTTCACAACATTTTCCATCTTATCGTAAAACTGATTCTTCGATCTTTTATCTTTCAAATCAAGCTCTTCCAAAGCAACACCATTCTTTATCTGATGGCATTTCCTGTGCATGTCGGCTATATCCGGAGGCCACTTGGCAGGGTCTGTTCCGTAGGTGCCTTCTATTATCCTCATCACGCTCTTGGCGGTAGATTGGTTCTTGCTGTACTCGAAGTTCCCTCTTTCCGATAAATGATCCTCGAGTTTCTTCATATTGTCAAGATTGTTCAGGTGTGGATCAACTATCTTCGGACCTGGCTTTCTGACAGGATTCCCGTTTCTGTCATATCCTACAGAAGCACCATCTTGCATAACAATTTTTCCATCTGAATCAAACTCATATGAAATATAACTCTCCTTGTCTCCGGCTCTAAGGGCAACCGTATCAACCCTCTTTACCGGACCTTTCCCCGGTTCAGCGATCCTCACCTTTCCATCAGGACCTTTTTCGACACTGTATTCGTAATACTTGTTGGGATTGTGGATTATTGTTTCCTGTCCGGGAATACCTATTGTGCCAGCTTTGACCTTCCAGTCCTTAACCTTGTCAGGATTTTTCTTCTGATATTCCTTTATTTTCTTCCAAGCCTCTTTGTCGGGAGTAAGGTCCACGTCTCCAAATCTTCCCTGCCCCTCTTCGGGCTTGGTCCCGGAATGTTCAAAGTGCTCGTCTATAACTCTCTGAACATCCTTATCGTCGCTGACGCCAAAAACATCCTTGACCAATTCCCTGTTCGCCGCAGAACGAGTACCGCGCTCCATCGCCCTGTTTTCGTTCACCCAGCCTTCCCGTATTTTGCTCAACTCCGATTGGGGGGCGCCTCTGGCTACAGCAGAATCCAGGGCAGTCTGCAGTTCTCCCTGACGGGCATTTTTCCAAGATTCATTGTCCGGATACTTGTCTGGAGTCTCCAAAGCGATTGCGAAATTCGCAAAAGTGCAGACTGCGGCAAGCAATAATGCCAGACGCATTTTCTTGTTCAAATTTTTGATCTTATTGGCGCTCATTATTTCACCGTGTGCCATTTGTCGAAATTATTCAAAAGATTGGATGCATAGGTCTTGAGAATCGGAGAGGCATCAGGCCTGCCGATGACTTTTCGCAACTCATTCTTGGCGTGTTCTGACCTCTGAGCACCCTGCATGTTGAGAATTATCGCCAAAGAGATCCTGGCGGAGTCGGAGCCTGGATCTCTGTTTAACTGTTCCCTAAGAAATTTTTCACCAGTTTCAAATTGCTGATCGTATATGTAAGAGCAGGCAATTATCGGCACAATACTATCTGCGAGCCTCGCATCCTTGGAAAGAGCCGTTCTGAAAAAATTTATAGCCTCAGAATATCGCTCTTGAAGGGCTAGACAGTTGCCAAGAGTCAGCAATGCCTGAACATTGTTCGGGTCAAGTTCCAGCGATTTTCGCAAATAATTTTCTGCGCATATCTGAATTTCCAGATCAGAAGACATTTCTGAATATAACTTGCCGGCCAGCAGCCAATACGCATGGTTGCTAGCATCCATTTCGATTGCCGTCTCAATCTCATAAATCGCGTTCCTGAACAATTCCGGATCACCATTCAATTGGTATTCCGAGTATAACTTTACCGCTCTGTTAAATCCTTCGAATGCGAGTTTCGCAATATCCTCCTGCGGATTGCTACGTTTCGGATTGTCAGCTTCTTCTCCACCTTTTATTTTAAAATACTCTTCTACAAGCTTGGAATCCTCCGGAGACTCTTTTTCAAGTTTATTGGAATTGGACAAAGAGCCGGAATCCTTCGCCATGTAAAAGATAACAAAGAATGTCCCTATCAAAGAAAATAGGAAGAAGACGAGAAGTATTATTGAGCATCCCAAAAGAAGGAATTTGAAACCAGATCCGGACTTCCTCCACTTCAGCAACAACAAAATGACTGATATCAGCAATAAGAGGCCAGCCGCCGCAGAAACAACCATCAGGACTCCCGCTCCAAAATAACGGGAGAAACTACTGCTTTCCGTCTCACCAGATTCAGGACTGACGTCGACGTTGCCAAGCTCGGACCATTGAGAAGAAAAGACCGGCGCAGGACTTGGAAACTTGTCCACGGAAAGATCATCGGCGACAACGGCAGACGAAAGCAAAACAAATACAGAAAAGAGAAAATAAAAAGCTGCCATTAAAAACTTTTTTTTTCTAAGTCCCAAGGACACGATATGCCTCCGTTTCCATATTATAATATCCGCACGAGAACTATAATAAGGCAAAGATTTTAATTGTCAAGGCGGGGAATATGAGGAGAGTGAATATCGATGCGATATAAGACCAGAACAGCAGGCTTGAGGTCTCCGCCTCCACCTTCCCGTTGAGAGAGCTTATTATTGTCATGTTTATTGCCGGAGGCGTCGCGCCTTGAACGACTATAACCAGAGCCAATATCAGATTTGTCTCAACAATCCCGAAATCGAATATCAGCTTGCAGAATAGTATCATTACAATCGGCATGATAATCATCCTTATGAGAAGCACCAACATGAAAGGGACAAAGA
>CAZXAC010000286.1:0-3029 GCA_964638335.1 uncultured Lentisphaera sp.
TTCTTTTGCTATTCTCATCCGTTCGACGGCTAAAAGTATGTCATTGTATGCGCTGGTGACGCTTTGTATTAGCAATCTTCTAGAATCTCTGTCCAAGGCTTCATATTGCGAAGCCTCTTTCCTCGCCGATATCACCTTCATTGTAGTTACCAGACCGTTGAAGAGCTCCCATCTTGCCCTGAGTCCGCCCGCCTTGTTCGAGAAAATATCTCCGCCATGATCCTTGCCGCTTCCTCCGCTTGACATTGGAACATACTTGTATTCGGTGATGTCGTATTCGGCTGAGACAGTGGGTGAATATTCGGATGCCGATGAGTAGAATCTGGCCCATGCCGCTGTCACTGAGTGTTTCGCTGAGCGGTAGTCAGGATTATTTTCCAGAGAAATTCTTATGGCATCCTGCAACATCAGCTTATGGCAGTCCGCTGGGAGAGAGCTATGTTGTTCTTTTGTTATGCTCTTATATTCTTTGGACATTACCGCGTCAGGTATCGGGGCAGGACTGTAGCAACCTGATATTGTCGCAGCGACGCAGATAGACGACGCTATGGCGATATTCCTGAGATTTTTTTCTCTATGTTTAATATTGGTTTTCATGAAAAATGAGTTAAATCGTAATGCCTTATGTTTAAATTCCAGAATAAATCGTTAGATTATGCAAAGAAAAACGGGATGTATTATATATTAGAAGGAAATATTTTCAATGTTAGAACCAAAACATAAGTTCGGTGTTCCTCGTAGAATGTGCGCTATACTTCCTACGATAGACTTTTATGTCCTGAAGGAATTCCTTATCCCTTTTGTTGTCCTCATCATAGGTTTTACAATACTCTTCCTAATAGGCGACATATTTGACGATCTCAGGGATTTTCTCGAAAATGGAGCCCCAATTCTTGAGATGTTGAAATATTTTTTTCTGAAACTGCCTGGGAACATAAGATTCATAATGCCGATATCAGTAATGTTGGCGTGTATGTACGAGATGGCGAATTTTGGAAAGAACATGGAGATCGTTGCAATGAGGGCTTCTGGAATTTCAATACACAGAGCATGCGCCTCCATTTATTTCGTCGCCCTGGTAATAGCCCTGCTCAACTTTTGTTTCAATGAAGCTATAGTCCCGCTATCGGAGAAGAAAGCGTACGAAATAATAAAAAAGAGAACAAGCCAGCATTATGTGGAAGGTCAGTTTGAAATGCTTACCTATAGGAGCCCAGATGGACTTAGGACATGGTTCTTTAGGAGTTTTGACGCCAATGGAGATCAGAAGTCGGTGATATTGAAGAAATATCGAGATAAGGATGGCTCACTTGAGTGGGATATGGAGGCGGAAGAGGCGAAATATGATCCTGAAAATGGATGGATCCTTCATAAAGGAGTTTATACGCCCTATAGTGGAGACGGTTTCCTTCCAAAGAAAAGTGAAAAATTCGAGAAAAAAATCATTGATGTCGTTTCCGCTCCTGAGACGCCGATGGATATCCACAACGCGGTCCAGCCAGCGGCAGATTTGGATTCGATGGTTATAATAGATCTATTAGCCAAGACGAAAAACATGGCGGAAAGTCTTAGAAACGTCTACAAAACTACTCTGTACTATAGAATAGCTTTTCCATGGGCTTCGCTAATCGCCGTTTTCCTAGGTATACCTCTTGCGGCTAAAAACCAAAGAGGCGGTGTTTTCATAGCCATCGTCATAGCCGTCGGGATAATAGTCTTATATCAGATCTCATCGCATTTGTTTCTCATATTCGGGAACAGGGGGATATTGCCTCCTTTTGCGGCCGGCTTGTTGCCAACATTAGCTTTCATTGTATACGGTTGGATGAATGCTTCGAGAGGAGAATGATATGCCCAAGGCTAAAAAAAATAAGCTTTCCTCGCCTATAGCTGTAATAGATATAGGCGCTCACTCAATAAGAATGGAGATCGCTCAGGTAGATGACAAGGGCGTTGTGAGGGTTATTGAAACTTTGTCCCAGCAAATCCCGATAGGCAGAGACGTTTTCACCAAGGGAAGGATAAAGTCTGACAACTTCATACTTTCAGCAAAAATACTGAAAGATTATTCGAAGGTCATGTCCGAATATGGAGTTTCATCCTTTAGAGCCATAGCAACTAGCGCCGTTCGTGAAGCTGTAAACAGGGATATCTTCATAGATAGAATGCTGCAGGAAACAGGAATAAACGTAGAGGCCCTTGACAGTTCTGAGGAGATAAGGCTGGTGTATCTCTCCATCAAAAATCTAATTGGAAATCGTTTTGCAAAGGGAAGTGACGCTCTTATCGCAATGGTTGGAACTGGCTCATCACACATGTGCCTTGTAAGAAATGGCATGCTAAAGAGAGCGGAAAGTTTCCGGATGGGAACGATAAGGATATATGAGGAGCTCGGTCAGCCTATTGGCGGTAGCGGAGGGCTGATAGATGATGTCGTGGATTCCATTGTTGACCTTCTTTTGAAATCTTTTTCTGGAATACCCGGATCATTGATTGCCGTCGGTGCGGCTCCTCGTTCATTGCTTGATATTGCGGAAAAGAACGGGGCAGCTGTTTCTGATACGCTTTCGTTGGATGATTTTTTTAAAGTGGCGAAGATCGTCTCCTCAACGACTCCGGATAAAATTGCAGGTAAATACGGTATTCCAGATATGGCGGCGGCTGGCCTTCCGCCTTGTTGCGAAATTCTTTCAAATCTGCTAAAGACATCAGGCGCGGTTGAAATTTTGATACCTGAAACCAATACGAGAGACGCGATAATTGAGGACATGTTGAGAAGGAAGAGCTCCGAAGACCCGTTTGAAGCGGAGATGCTTTCCTGCGCCGAATTCTTAGGCGAAAAATTCAACTACGATAAAGTTCACGCCGCAGCCGTATCAAGATATGCTCTGGAGATATTTGATTCGATGAGTGGAATTCATGGATTGGGAAAAAGGGAAAGGATTATGCTCAATATCGCGGCGATATTGCACGACGTCGGTCAGTTTCTCAACAACAGACAACACCACAAGCATTCCTTTTACATGATA
>CAZXAC010000287.1:0-3025 GCA_964638335.1 uncultured Lentisphaera sp.
TCCAATTATGTGCCTCTTAAAAATTTTGAGAAGGACATGATATGGAAGAAAGCGTCACCTAGAAGACCGGATGCCGTTCTCTTTACGGATTTAATGAATCCTTATCAATCCGCGGCATGCACTTCTTGTAAATCCATAATTCCGCTTTCAGACTTTAAGAACAAAAAATGTTCAATTTGCGGAGCTACCCTAAAAGTCGTTGACCCTAACGAAATTGACAGAGATAAGGACAGCGACAGCGACGGACTTTCCGATGTAAAAGAAATAGAACTTGGCATGAATCCAAAAGACCCGCAAGATGTTCATTACGACATGGACAATGACGGATTCTCAAATATTTTCGAGATTCAGCGTGGAACGAAGATAAACGATGTCAAAAGCCATCCTCCCACCGCATACAGGCTATATGTCGGGGGAATCGAGAGGAAAAAATTAAGACTCATGCTTAAAAAGATAATTGAAAAGGGAGACAAAAAGGAATCTTGGGACATAAATACTTACGAATACGTTCCTGAGAAAAAGAAAATGGATGACAAGTTCAGGAAGTTAGGCGACAACATAACGGTGGACGGGCTGAAATACACTATAAAGGATATCATATCCAAAAAAATTGAAAAGTTGGACACCAAGGCGAACTCAAAGTTTTACGAGGACGCCAGCGAAATAATCATACAGGCTGGCAACGAATCGCCAATACACGTCAAACTGAAATCTGATGTTTATGAAAATAAGGAAACAATCAACGTAGTTGATGCATTCACAAACCAAAAATTCACCGTACTTCTGAACGAAAAATTTGCTGTAACAACCCCTATTGCTGATAGCGTTGAAAATTATTCTGTTACGAAGATAATCAACAGAGAGGGCTTGTTACTCGAAATAGTATTGTCGGGGACTGATCAAAAATTCGAAATAGGACCAACACCGCTTGAGTCCCCCAAGAAAGCGGAAACAACACCAAACTTTTTATCGTCACCAAATCCTGAAGAGATAAAATTTTAATAAACAAAATATCATACTGGGAGAAAAAAAATGCCTTCTAAAAGCTTAAAGCCCATACTGAATCTCTTGCTGCTGTCTACCCTTCCTTTTATCACAGCTTCTCAGGACAATGCGGTCGCTAAAGTCGAAGATTCAGCGGCAGTGACCGTTGAAGCTCAAAAGTCTGAACCTCCAGTTCAAGCAGAATCTTCAAATAAAACTGAACCGTCATCTATTGATTTTGACCCTGAATTAGTCGTGTCAGAAGAGGATCGCCATAGAATAAAACAAATGGATGAGGCTATCGAGAAAGCCCTACCTCTGAGGGACGTAACAAACAAGATAGGAGATATAGTCTCTAATTACGAAGAGGAAATAACCAAGATAGACAAGGACAGCGCTGTTACAGAGGATATTCTTTCAAAATATCGCCCATTGATAGAACAGATACTCAGAAATTTGTCTGTTGTGTCGGAAAAGGAGAAATCTAATAGACTGGGAACAAGAACAGCTGAGATGGTTAAAGTCCAAAGACGGAAATTGGATGACATTCTTAAGAAGATCGAGGAAACGGTAAAGGCTCCTCAAAACGAACTCAACGTAATGTCAACCACAAAAGTTGAACAAATACTTACTGAAATTTCTGACGCTCTCAAGGAGAATAAGGACGAAAATGGTCAGGTGGTTCAAGATAACAGCGATGAACAGATTGCAAAGATGCTATCGATAACACAAGAATTGTCAGTTGAAGTTGATAAAACTATACTGAAGGATCAGTATGTATTGAACTTTATCTCGCAAAAGAGGGAGGAGCGTAAAAAAAATGCTTGGAACAAACTCTTAAATCTCTTTAATGAGAATAGCGCAAACATCAGAAAAATCGTTGACGAATCTGATCAAAAGTTGCAACCTCTTACCTCGGAAAATGTCGAGCAGCTTAGGGGCAGAGTTGAAGAAAGAGCCGCTGGTCTTAGGCGCAAGATGGCAAGGGTGGTATGGCAGTATGCCCAGCAATGGTACGCCAACGGTAAATACAGCGAAGCAAAAGATGCTTGGGAAGAATCAAGAAAAATATATTCCAGCATATCACTTGACATAAGTAAATTTCAAGAAAAGTCTAGTTTGAAATCAGAAATCTTAAGCAAAATCCAGAAAAACTCCGAAAAACAACTCGACACCATAGTCCAAATGCAGGAAAAATGCGAAAAAGGAATGGCCACAGTTGATTTCCGTGAACAGACATCCCTCGAAACAATAGACTCTGGAAGGGACCAGAGACTGAACGACATAAACACCAATATGGCACAGGCTGAATTGCTGATAAAAAATGAGGAATATATGAGAGCGAGGGACTGCCTCGAAATGGTGCTCATAAGGGATCCGTACAATATGAAAGCGACGAAGATGTTGAAGGAGCTTTATGAAAAACTGCACGATTCTGGCAGAAACAGAAGGTACAATGAATATCTCGAAACACTCGCCGTTAATGAATGGAACTGGAATGAGGCTGTTCTGCCGAGACCCGCAGACAAACCAGCACAGGAACTGGTAACAAAACAAACGGACAGAAGTTCCATCGCCAGCAAATTAAATGACATTATAATACCAAGGATAGAATTCGATGATACCTCCTTGAACTCGGTCGTACAATATCTGTCCCGCGAAAGTCAAGCTAATGACACCAGCGTGGATAGAACCGGAGTTCAGATAATGCTGAATCTTAGTAGTGACCAAGTATCCCAGATCCCAACAATAACTATGGGACTAGATGACATCCCTATAGGCGAAGCAATAAGATACATCTGCCAGTATACTGGACTAAAGTTCAGAGTTGAAGACAGGGCCGTCATAATAAGTTCTGACATAACTGCCGTAATGGACACAAGATCCTTCAAGGTAAGGGCAACAACGATAAAAACTATAGCTCCGGCCGCAGAGACTGAGAAAAAAGAAATGGGCGAAGACATGCTCTCACTAGATGCCACTTTCTCGGAGGAGGTGACAAAGAAAACAGGAAACACTAGCGTCACATCAGAGCAGTTAA
>CAZXAC010000288.1:0-3017 GCA_964638335.1 uncultured Lentisphaera sp.
TCCTGATAGAAGGATCCGCGATAAGGATTCATCCTCTTGTCTGTACTGCGTTTAATGCGGACTTTGACGGTGACCAGATGGCTGTTCACGTCCCGCTGTCATACGCTTCTCAGATGGAGGCAAAACTGCTAATGGCATCTACGAAGAATATTTTCTCCCCAGCCAATGGGAAGCCGATAACTTCGCCAACGCAGGATATTACCCTCGGGGCTTACTATCTTACGTTCAAGCCTATCAGGGGCAAGAAGGTAAAGACTTACGGAAGCTATTTTGAAGTGCTGAGGGCTATGGATGCCGGAGAAATCAGCATGCACGAGTTGATAAAATATCCGAATCCAGACTTTGGCAAGGATACTGCGTGGGGAAACAAGAAAGACAAGTTCATCGAAACATCCGTCGGGCATTGCATATTCAATGAAATATGGGATCCTAAACTGGGTTTCTACAATGGCGTCGCCGGAAAGAAAGTGCTTGGGAAGCTCATAACGCGCTGTTATTCCGACTGCGGGCACGAAGCTACGGTGAAAGTTCTTGACGCACTGAAAAAAATAGGATATGAGTACGCCACAAAAGCCGGATTTTCGATATCTGTCACGGACATGATGATTCCAAAGGAAAAAATGGACATTATAAGTTCGGCAAGAAAACAGATCGAAGACGTGGAAAGGCAATTCAAGAAAGGTGTTTTGACCACTGGTGAAAGGCACAACAAGATAATAGACATCTGGACCAACGCAAGTAACAGCGTGGCATTCAAAGTTTTTGAGTCCATGGAGAAGGAACTCGTCGCAGGAGACGAGATCAATCCGGTTTTCGCGATGCTTGATTCTGGAGCCAGAGGCAGCAGGGGCCAGATAAGACAGCTTGCCGGTATGCGCGGTCTCATGGCGAAACCGTCCGGAGATATCATCGAACGCCCCATCATCTCCAATTTCAGAGAGGGGCTTACTGTCCTTGAGTACTTCATAAGCACGCACGGAGCCAGAAAGGGTCTTGCGGATACGGCGTTGAAAACGGCGGACTCTGGTTATATGACCAGAAAACTCGTTGATGTGGCGCAAGACGTAATATGCAGAGAGGAAGATTGCGGCACTGTGAAGGGAATCAAGGTGAAGAATGTCATCGAAGGAGATGAGGAAATAATTCCTCTCAGGGACAGGGTGGTTGGAAGATTTAGCGCTCAGGATGTGAGAGACCCCTTATCCGATAAAAATGAGTTGTTGGTAGAGGCAAATCAGGAAATTACCGAAGCGGTGGTGGAAAAGCTTGTTGATAGGGGGATAAACGAGCTATTAATTAGGTCTGTCCTGACATGCGAGAGCAAGGTAGGCGTGTGCATGAAATGCTACGGGAAAAATCTCGCCACGAATAAACTTGTCGAAATAGGTGATGCCCTAGGCATAATCGCCGCACAATCAATCGGTGAACCTGGTACGCAATTAACGATGAGAACCTTCCATATCGGCGGAACGGCATCTTCCGCGTATAGGCAGCCGATAATCAACGCCAGAAATTCTGGTGTGGTGAAACTTGAGAACGTCAGAACCGTTCAAACCGAAAAAGGCGAAACCATTGTAGTGAATAAGAACGGTTGTGTGATCGTTCAGAGCGAAAAGAGTGCTGCCGCAGACAGGTTTGAGTTGGTTATTGGTGCTGTCCTTGAGAAAAAGGACGGAGATAAAGTCAAGAAAAATGACAAGATAGCTTCTTGGGATCCGTACAACGTTCCGATTATTGCCGAAGAAAACGGTATCATCGAATTCAGAGATCTGATTTCGGGAATAACCCTGAACAGGGAAATAAAGAGCGGCGGAGTCCATGAAATCACTGTGATGGAACACAGAGAAGATTTACATCCTCAGATCGTGCTAAAGGACGACGCGGATCAAATAGTCGCTCGCTACAGTCTGCCGGCCGGAGCTTATATCATGGCGAACGAGGGAGACAAGGTGAAGGTTGGACAAACTCTCGCCAGAATACCTCGTCAGACGGCAAAGAATAAAGATATCACCGGTGGTTTGCCGCGTGTTTCAGAACTGTTCGAGGCCAGACATCCTAAAGATGTAGCTGAAATAGCTAGAATAGATGGAAAAGTCGAACTCGGAAAAATGACGAGAGGCAGAAGGCAGTTGGTGATACGCGACGTGGAAAACGATCAAGTGGAGGAACACTTGATTCCGGCGAACAAGCATATAACAGTCGGCAAGGGCGATTTTGTCCGCAAGGGACAAAAGCTTACTGAAGGATCAATAGATCCCAAAGAATTACTCGAAATATGCGGACCACAGGAACTGCAGGAATACTTGGTGAACGAAGTTCAGCTTGTATATAGGGCGCAGGGCGTGGAAATCAATGACAAGCATATTGAAATAATTGTAAGACAGATGTTGCAAAAGGTCAGGATCACGGAGCCCGGAGATACGATATTCCTGCCCGGCGAACAGATAGATAAGCAATGTTTCGCCAATGAGAACAAGGCGGTTGAGGCGAAAGGCGGGAAACCAGCTGAAGCCGAACCGGTTCTGCTGGGCATAACGAAGGCATCACTGGAAACAGACAGTTGGATATCTGCAGCTTCATTCCAGGATACCACCAGGGTACTTACAGATGCCGCAACACTTGGGAAAGTGGATCCTCTAAAGGGATTCAAGGAAAATGTTATCACCGGTCACCTCATTCCTGCGGGAACAGGTTCAGAACATATTCTCGGAATGAAGTTTAAGAAATTAGGCAAGGAAATAAGTCTTGAAGAATTCCCTGTCCAGGGCGAAACGGAAAATGTGAAGACCAGTGAACAGGAGAAGAATATAAAGAAAGCAAGAGAGATCCTTGCAATTTAAATTTGAAAAAAAAGGGAGCTATGATAAAATATCAGCCCTTTTCGTGCTTAAAAAAAATGGGAGAAATAACAAAGAATGCCGACAATAAGCCAGTTAATTAAATCCGGAAGAAGGCAGAAAATTAAGAAAAACAAGGTGAAATCCCTGCAGGGCTGTCCTCAGAGGAGGGGTGTGTGT
>CAZXAC010000289.1:0-2979 GCA_964638335.1 uncultured Lentisphaera sp.
AAAACTGATTGAAAAAAAGTCCCTTGATCTCCGAGCATGGGAGAACATTCAAGTTCTTCTGGAACTTCGTGATTCAGCAATGCATTTTTATAACCAATCTCCCGCTTTTCGCATGCGATTGCAGGAAATAGGGGCGGCGTGTGTCAAGAACTTTACAACCATCTTGAAAGAATGGTTCAATCGTGATTTGTCAGAATTCAACCTGTATCTTATGCCCCTCGCATTTGTAGATTTAAGCTCCCAAAAAGAAGGCTTATTGTTGAATACAGAAGAAAAGAACTTCCTGAATTTCGTTGAAAAAATTGAGTCAACTCATCCAAATCCCAATTCGCCGTACTCGGTTACTGTAAATATCGATGTCAAATTCATCCGTTCAAAAGCCAAGGATGCCTTAGCTGTACAATTGACAACAGATCCCAATGCTCCAAAAGTTCAGCTTACAGATGAACAAATACGCGCGAAATATCCTTGGGACTATCAGTCACTTACGGACCATTGCAGAAAACGATACTCAAACTTCAAGAGTGATAACAAATACCACAGAATTCGAAAATCACTTCTATCCGACCAACGCTTCGGGTATATTCGTTATCTTGATCAAGACAATCCGAGGAGTGCAAAAAAACCGTTTTTTAATCCTAACATCGTTGCTGAATTTGACAAACACTACCGCATCCGAAAAAAGTAAATGAATAATTTTCAAAAGCAACACGAATTCCTCGCGGAATATGGTTTGAGCCTAATACAACTCATACCACGTGCCGCGCCCGGTTCCTTGTAGCTTTAGATGACCGGTTTCCACCAGTTTCTTCAGATGAAACTTAATCGTGCTTCTGTTTGCTCTGGTAATCTTCTCCGCGCTGGCAACCGTAACGCGTCCGTGTTCGCGCGCCAATTGGAGGAGTTGGTCGGACAGCGGAGGTAATGCCGCCATGATCCGTTCTCGTTCCGCTTTTTTCTGAAGCGCGTTTTTCTGTGTTACCATGCAGTCGAGAAAAAACTCCATCCATTCATGCAACTGGGACTCATCAGCATCAATCGTTGATTGAGCACGCCGTAGGGAAAGGTAGTAGCCATCCTTGTTGTCTTCAATCACCCGTTCCATTGAACTGAAAGGAACGTAGGAATAACCGCTCCGCAGAAGTAACAGCGTTGTTATGACGCGCGAAATTCTGCCGTTGCCATCCTGGAACGGATGAATGGCAAGAAAGCGCACGACAAACGTGGAGATTACAAGCAGAGGATGATACGCGCCGTCATCCAGCGCTTTGTTGGTCCACGCTATGAGCGCCTCCATCATGCGAGGCGTGTCGAACGGAGATGCCGTCTTGAATATGACACCGAGGCTTTGACCGTTCTCATCGAACGCTTCCACATGGTTCGGGAGCGTTTTGTAGTTTCCTCTGTGCCGCTCATCTTTGTGTGAGTGCTTCAGCAATACGCCGTGAAACTGTTTTATATGATTCTCCGTAAGTGGAATTTCCTTCCACGAACTAAAAATCAACTCCATCAGTTCCGCGTATCCGGCAACTTCCTGCTCATCACGGGTACGGAATGAATGAATCTGAAGACCGGTCAGAAGCCGTTCGATTTCCGCATCTGTGAGCCGGACTCCCTCGATTCTGGTTGACGAGCCGATGGATTCAATGGTCGCAATCTTTTTCAGGGCTGACAACCGGTCAGGAGCAAGTTGTCCCAGCGCCTGCCATTGCCCTTTGAACTCATCGATTTCAGCGATCAAACGAAGCGTCTTCTGGGTAATCTTCATGTTTGCAAGAAAATCCATATTCAATCACCCGCTTTCTTGTCCATAAAATACTCTTTATTTGCGGCTTCGTCAAGATTACGGACAAATTACGGACATATATGTGGACATTTGAGGCATGATATGAGTATTGCCTTGCTCGCTCTAATTATGTCTTTATTCATTAAATTCGGCTCCATTTATCGCAAATAAGGCATTACAAGTGTTTAAGATTGTAATGCTGCCATTATCTCATCTATTTAACATTATTCTTAATAAATTGGCTTGACTTAACCCGCCCCCGGCTCCAATATGTGTGTAGATTTAATAAGCCCTGCAATCAAAGGCTTTTTTACGGAAACGGAGGCGGAAGACGATGGATTTGAAAGACATCAGATTCGGGATCGAGATCGAGACGGTAAGACAGACGCGGGAAAAGGTCGCCCGGGCCATCCAATCAGTTGTCGGCGGCACGGTGCTGCACACCGGAATGCCGCAATGCCACGACCCATGGGAGGTCACGGACGACCGAGGCCGCAAATGGAAAGTGGTGGCCGACGGGTCGCTCACCAACGTGGATGCAAAGTATCGGGCTGAAATCGTAAGCCCGATACTTGTTTACGGGGACATCGACCAGCTCCAGGAAGTGGTCCGGGCGGTCCGCGCGGTCGGAGCGCACACGAGCAGCCAGTGTGGCATCCACATCCACCTCGACTCGGATTCCTTCACCGCGAAATCCCTCGTCAACCTCGCAAAAATCGTCAACAAACAGGAAGACCTCATCGTAAAAGCCCTCGACGTAAACGAGCGGCGGCTGACCTCTTACGCGAAAAAGGTGAGCGGCGAGTTCATCGAGAAGATTGAAAAGCGCAAACCGAAATCAAAAGACGAACTCAACAAGCTCTGGTACGGCTACCAGAATCAAAGCCCGACGCACTACGATTCGACCCGCTACCGGGGACTGAACTTTCACAACGTGTGGTATCGCGGGACGGTCGAGTTCCGGTATTTCAACGGAACGCTCCACGCCGGAAAGATAAAAGCATACATCCAGTTCTGTCTCGCGCTCGGCGCGAAAGCGATAAACAGCAACGCGGCGAGCAGCCGCAAACGCGACCTGAATCCAATAAACAGCAAATACGATTTCCGGGTGTTCCTGCTCGGGCTCGGACTCATTGGCGACGAGTTCAAGACGGCACGGCAGCACCTGCTCGCAAACCTCGAGGGCGACAGCG
>CAZXAC010000290.1:0-2967 GCA_964638335.1 uncultured Lentisphaera sp.
GATTTGTTTTCTGGTAAAAGCTAGAAGCTGTTTTGTTAGCGCAGCCGCACGTTTTCCCGATTGCCGTATCTGTTCCACCGAATCTCTCGCCTTATCGCCTGGGTTAAGCTGAGCTATGGCCATATCGGAATATCCTAATATCGCAGTAAGTATATTATTGAAATCATGCGCTATGCCTCCGGCCAGCCTTCCAACTGCTTCCATTTTCTGCGATTGCATCAACTGTTTCTGAAGATCCATTTCTTTGGTTATATCTCTCTTCACCGCAACATAATTTATGATTTCTCCCCTAGCATCTTTCACAGGAGATATCACCGCATCCTCTTCGTAAGTCGAACCATCCTTTCTCTTATTAAGGAAATGCCCGCGCCAGACTTTTCCATCGCTTATAACTCGCCACAGATCCGAGTAAAAAGAAGCCTCATGCATTCCACTCTTAAGGAATCTGGTATTTTTCCCAATTACCTCATCAGGCGAGAATCCGGTGGTCCTCTCAAAAGCCGGATTCGCGTATTCAATGGTTCCTTTGGAATCCGTAATTATGACAATCTCATCCGCTTGACTTATCGCGGTGGAAAGGCGTTCCCTTTCCTTTTCGGCTTTGGTCCTTTCGCTTATGTCATAGCCCAAAGCCGCAACTTCCCCACCTTTTTCACTGTAAGAGAACGGGTGGAATCGAATATCAAAAATTTTACCGTTCAAATCCATCAAGGTTGAAAAATCGAGTCCGGATTTTGCGGACTCAAGGTTTTCAACAAACTTGGGATTGGAAGAAAAAACGGATTTCACCCTCTGACCCTTTATCGAATTAGCTTGAAGCCCGACAGCTGATAACGCTTTCCCGGACGCATCAAGAATCTGTCCAGATTTATCAACAACAATAAAAAAAACAGGAAGGGCGCTCATCATGCTTTCTATCTCATTATCCCTCTGTCTGAGTTTTTCGGTCATCTCTATCCTGCTGGTCAAATCCTGATAGACGCAAACCACATCTCCACTTTTGGTTTTAAATACGTAGTTCTGTCTCCAACCTGAAATCCTGTCATCACTATACCTGGAAAGATTATGAACCTCAGGCATACCACTCAGATAAACCCTTCTCATAACTTCGAGCAAACCGAAATTTTCGATGTTAGGAAAAACTTCTCTTAAATCTTTTCCAATCACCTGGCTCTTCTGTATCTTTTCTGACTTTTCCACAAATGAGTTGATATCTTTAAATAGGAATCTTTTGTTCTCCTTGTCTACGGAGTAAATTGCGACGCAAAATCCTATCTCATTAAATAATTGCAGGTAGTCGCTGTCAACCTGATACAAGCCCCTCTTCCATATGTCTTCGGCATAGAAAAGAACTTTAAGCAGCAGAAAGAAACTCATTGATAGAAAAAGCAATATAGTCCTTGACACCAAGCTGGCGTCACCATTTGGAATGAGGGTAGTTTTTTCTGTAAGCATTCTAGAAAGAGCAAAATCTATAAGCATCACTAAGGCAGACAACACCACTCCGCCAATAACACTTGGCAATAGAATTCTAGGAGAAAATTTTGTCCTTACTAACATCTGTCAAAAGGGGATTTTATTTTGCACGAATATAATCTTGGAAATAGTCATTTTCAATCAAAAAAATCAGAGTTTTTTCAATTATGATTTTTTTATTAAAAAGAAGAGTTTAGTTGGATATTATCGCAGTTCTCATTGCTTTCACTGGGGCATCACGACCTGTCCAGATACGAAAGGACTCCGCTCCCTGATGAATGAGCATAGAAAGTCCGCTTGAATATCGGCAGCCCATTTTTTTCGCACAATCTAAAAAACTGGTATGACCATATATCATATCGTAATAGAATTTATCTGGGAAGAAGTATTTTGATGAAAGTGGACTAGGATCATTAGGCTTCAGGCCAACACTGCTGGATTGTATAACAAGATCTGAAGCTCCCAGATGCTCACTTATAAAGCTGTCATCCCCAATAGATGAGAAATGCAAATCAACCGACGGGAACTCCCCAGATATTAGGGAACAAAGCTCCTCAGCCTTAGAGATCGTTCTATTAACAAATGACAGCTTCCTTGCTCCTATTGATGCAAAATACACAGCAACAGCCCTGCACGCACCACCGCATCCAACAAAGAAGAAAGATTCCCCTGGAACCGTCATCCCAAAATCTTCAAGGAAGGCAGCCTCAAGCCCCTTTCCGTCGGTACTGTCGCCAAACAACTTACCATCTATGTTTGTTATTGTGTTTACACTACCAGCGAGATTCGCAAGGGCGGATATTTTGTCAAGGTATTTCATGATTGGCCCTTTGTGTGGGACCGTCACATTTACGCCATCATAAAGCGACCTTGAATTCTTAACAAATTCAGGGAGTTCTGAGGGCAACACATGGACAGCCTCATAAACGGCATTCATTCCAAGGGCCTTAAAGGCGGCATTATGCATTTTTGGAGAAAGCGAGTGTTTGACCGGATCACCGATCACGGCGAATTTCGCTAATCTCAAATTTAAATGATTCGATTTCAAGATTCTCCGAGGGAGAAGAATTTTTTAGCTTTTTCTATAAACGATTCTATTATGGGATGAGAACCAGCGTTTTTAGATGCCTCGGAAAAATCCTTAAGCAAATCTTTTTGTTTTGAATTGAGTTTCGTTGGAACCTCAATAAATATTTTGACATATTGATCCCCCCTTAGACCGCCTTTCAGAGATGGCATTCCTTTACCTTTCAGCCTAAGAACGGAGCCATTCTGCGTACCCTCAGGAATCTTAAGTTTGGTTTTTCCTGTCACAGTTGGAGCCTCAACAACTCCTCCCATCGCAGCTGTTGGAAAATCTATTGGCAGTTCACATATCACATCTTGTCCGTCGCGCTTAAATATTTCATGGGGGTGTACATGAACTATCACATAAAGGTCTCCGGCGAAGGTGAAGGCGGATTGAAGGGTGGAAGGCCGGGAGACCTTTAT
>CAZXAC010000291.1:0-2960 GCA_964638335.1 uncultured Lentisphaera sp.
TACTACGCTATAGAGGGTGTGTCAATGGTCTTTGACTTTATCCACGGGCTGTTAAGCCCCACAACTTGCGATATAAAAATCATCATGTCAAACATTAAGGGTCATACCGTTGGAATTGAAAGCCAAGGCGATCCGAATTCCCGTCTACAGCAAAGCTTACAAGATTTTTATAATGCTGGCTGTGACATCATTATTTGCGCCACAAGAACAGCTGGCATGACAGTTCGCTGGGTCTGTAACTCCCCAGGTCATTATGGTGTGCATTTTATTCAGCAAGTGTATGCTTCCTCCCCAAATCAACAGGCCAACAACTTAGCGATGGCTAAAAGAATCATTTTACAGGCTGGCCTTTAAGGCATAGTATAATAACTTGAGAGTTCTAATAATATTTTCTGCCTCGCCAGTAATCTTGGGGCATGGCCAAGAAAACATTATCTGACAAGCCGTGAAAAAGAATCAACCAATATGTCTGTTTGGTTACACACTTTTTAAGGAGCTTATACTTGTGAAAATGAGATGTTGGATTATTATGTTCGCATTTATATCACTTTTTATTTCTCAAGCATATGGCCAGTCTATAGCCGTTGTTGACACAAAAGACTCTTTATCTTTGCGAGCCTCTCCTTCGAAGAATGCCACTAAAATTGGCTCAATTAAAGCTGGCGAAAAAGTTGAAGTCGTTGAAAAAACCGCCGTGGAAGAATCCATTGCTGGAAAAACAGGCGTTTGGTGCAAAATCCGTTCAGAAGGTAGGGAGGGCTTTGTTTTTGGCGGTTATTTAAATTTCTTGCCACAACAGGCATCAGAAACGCATGTAAGTAATCTGGTTGGTAATATTACCCCAATAAAAGAAGAGAGTGTGGCTCCGAAAGAGCAGGTAGACTTTGCACAGGGTGCCAATCAACTAGCACATTCTTATACTCAGGAACGGCAGGACAAAGATAATTTCGAGAAACTGCGAATCAAACCTTTTGGTGAATTTTCATGGGACGACGGTTTGGGTGATGTTTTTGAGAAAATCAAGAGAATTAACGGGATCGAATCTGTAATTGTAGATTTCGGTAGAAGGCGATTTAATGATCTTAGTATTGCAGACTTGGATGTGTTTGATAGTAAGATCTTAGCCGTTTTGAATAACAGCACAGAGGATTCTAGGTATTACAATGAACTGTTCACGCGTTGCTGCACCAAACTCGAAGGAACTTCCAAAACAATGTCGGACTTTACTTGCACCATCGAAGCCAAACCTGTCCTGGTATGCGGAATTCCGCTGGTGTTGCGCATATTTTTCGAAGTTAAGCCTGGCTTCTTAATAAAGTTCCCTGCGAAAACATTTAAGGTCAGTCTCCCAAATGGTGAGGTTGTTTATTTTCCCTTAGTTTTGAGAAGCGTGAGTTTGGTTGCAGAGAAAGATGTGAGGGCACCAAAAGAGAGTATTCGAAAGATTCAGGAGATGTTGACAGAAAAATACAAGGTTTACGACCATGATTACAAAAATATTCCGAAGAACCCTGAAGAATGGGGTGGCCCAGGTACGGAAATTGAGGATGCGCACTTCGGTAGTGCGCGGTTTTCAGTTCGACCATGGAATGAAGGGGTGGATATCGATATGAGTTATTCAAGTGAGGGTGTCTTGAAGCAACTCGAAGATGTTTATTCCAAATACATCATCGACTTGAATGCGGAAAAGAACAAAAGCAAGAAGGACATGGGGTCAGGTCTGTAAAGGGAAGCGAATCTATTGAAATCTAACGTGTCTTTGCCCTCGAAAACTCCCTTGGGGGGGTATGGGTTGTAGAAATTAAGGCCGACAAGGTGTGAACTATGAAGGAAGATGTTTTGACGTTCTATGAGCTTTATCGAAAGTATGAAGAAAAAATTCACGAAATTGCGTTATATTGCGGTGGTGCGCATCAGTTCAAAGATTGCGAATGGGGTAGCATCAAGCTTTCAGGTGATCCAGAAAGTGAAGAGTGCATAACTGTCTCTTGTTTCAGACGTTGCCGTGAAGATGTGCCCTCGCCGGAGGGCTTTGTCGGGATGAAACTGACAGTAAGTTTTCCCTTGTCATACCTTTGGAAGGCTGACTGGAAAAAGCTTGCATATGCCAACAAAAGAAAATACGAAAAGCATGAGGCGGAGATGATACGCTCTGTGGAGGAAAAAGAAGACTACGAAATAAGATTAGCAGCGAAGTTGAGACATTCAGCTGAGAAATACTAAATTATAAATTAGGGAGGGACTTGAGCGAACTTTCCAAGACCGGACATTTTTCCATTTGTTATATCACTCTTTCAATACTGCATTGATCGCGCAAATACCAGAAAATTATCTTGCTTCAAGACGAGCGCTCCATGAAAACAGCACCTCTTCCACGGGCTGCTAAAGCAAGTTATATAATACTACGGCGGTAGGGTCTTTTAGTTTTGAACATAATACTTTAAAACAGAAAGTGAAGAGTGGGCCCTTTTTAACAACAACGAATTATTCGGAATGATTAAATAAAAACTAAGAATAAGTGTATTTTCACAGTCTTGAGTATACGATAAGTGTAAATTTAATTAATTGGTGATATTTAAATGACTGAACGTGAGATTGTGCCGTTACAAACCTTTCTCTCTTATGTTTTTGTTATCCTGGCCGGGGTTATTTGTGGTTTTGCAAGTGGCGTTCATAATGTAATTTTAAGCATATTTGGTTATTTGATGTATCCCTACTCCTTATTTTTCCACGGGAGAAAAGGGTGGTTCAAAAGCGAATATTTAATTTACTGTTTTTTTGTTTGGCTCCTTTGGGGTTATGTGGGAATCAGCATTGGTGGTGCAGTATCTCAGTATTTTGATGAAAAGTTAAAGAATCAGGTTCTTTCATGCATAAAAGGCGAGTTTTCAAAAGATCCGCTGACCAGCCCTAGCATATTCAGAAACAGTATAAATGCTATTTCATACAGTAAATATGCT
>CAZXAC010000292.1:0-2959 GCA_964638335.1 uncultured Lentisphaera sp.
ATTCAAATGAGGGGAATGTGATGAAGCGACCTTCTTCATGAAAATACTCAGCCATATGTTTCATTAAAAACCATTTCTCATTGTCTATCCACCGATGCACTTGGACGGAAAGTGCCTGAAAGTCGAGCCGCATTACATCCCTTGCCCATTGGTAGCAGTCTATCGGATAACCTTCAGCCGTGCTGTTAAAATCGTGGGTGTGCATGTCTCCAAAATATAAATTCATCCCGTTTACCGGTTCCGTAGAATAGTTTGATTTAGCGGAGGCGATTGATGATGATTTGATCTTCAATTCGAGGCGTTCGGCAGAGGATTGCTTCTTTTTGAATTCGAATTCCGAAACCCCTTTTACAAGTTTGATTTTGCTTATTGATTTTCCTTGTCGGCAGATAATCTCAGTATTTTCAGGAACTACATTGTTATACTTATCTCTTAACGTTACTACCGCTCTGGAGGCGTTGTTTTTATTTCCGGTTCCTGGTATGAACGCGGAGATTTGCGAAGTTCGCAAAGGAAGGATATCAATTCTGATCGGTTCTGGAAGTCTTCGTATTGGCCCTCCGTCTTTTGATTCGATTATCAGTTTAAATTCCTTTCTTCCGGCAATTTTTTTCCATTTAAAACCAGACTTATGTCCGACCCTGAAAAGAATCCTGTCACCTTCCTTTAGAATCCCTCTTTCGATTATACAGCCAATCGTGATTGGTCCAACAAGCATATCGTCGCTTTTAATTGGTCGTTCAGGATTCTCTCCATCTTTTATGCTCAATACGCGGAATTTATCGAAGAGCGGAGATAATTTCACGTGAGATGGCCCTTCAATAGAAAAGTAGCCTGGAACTTTGGGATCGGAGGCTTGAGGGGTTGAGCCTAATGAGCCCTGTCCCGGCATCCAGAACTTTATCTTTGTTCCGGCTGGAAGCTCTTCCTTCCCCGCAATATACTCCAATGTAAATGCTTTGTTTTCGCCAGCCAGCACGGTTCTCAGACTGCATTTGGCTGTCCCGAGTCTGGATGGTTTATAGAGAGATTCGTCTCCGCGGGAATCCATTGTGTTCCCGCTAGATTCGCCGACAAGTCTATTCTTCAACCATCTTTTGAGCGGTTTTATCCTTGATCCGTAGTCTGTGTGGTCCTTGAAGTGCATATTGATTTCCACATGGGTTTATGATTTAATAGTTTTAAATTCAATTCCCAGCAACTCTGTCATTGTGTTAATATCATCAACAGAAATTCCTTTTGCAAGTGCTAGGTGGTGAGTCCCGCCTTTTCTGGAATATTCCTTAAGAAAATCTGGAACTTCTCCGGAAGTCCTGATTCTCGTGTACGGAACGGTGAGATTGGGATGGTCCGGCGCTTTTACAATTTCGCATTCGAAACAGAGAATCTGAAAAGATTCTTCATCCGGCGTCTGGGATATGGATGCCATAATCGCTTTTCCCTCTTCCATCTGGAATACAGGAACGGCAGGACGAAGACATTTTCCCCACAGAAACGGCTTGGGCTTTAGTAAAACTGAGCCCGGACCGGCCATGGAGAAATTACATTCACCCATATGGCTCAACAGTAACTCATTTCGTCCATAATCCGGACTGTATAGTTCTGTGAATGTAGCCTGTGGGGAAATCTTAGCCAGAGAGGCTGAGAGCATAGCGGAAAGAACATCGGACTCGCCTGCATATCCTATACCCTGAGACAGAAGTATGGATGCGCCGAGGAATGGCATTGTTGGCGCGTCTTTTTCGACAAGAGCTACGAAGTTCATTGCGATTGCATCGAGCCCATCCTCTTTCACTGCCGACTGAATGGCTATTGACATCCGAGCCGAGGCATCCAGCTCATCCTCAGTGAAATCTTTCGAGACCTGAAAGGTGGAGTTCAGGGATTTTATGAATTTTTGTATTTCTCTAGACGTAGCCGATTTAGCCTTTTCTACTATTGACGACGGCGAAACTTTAATTGTCTCGAAACCCAATGAACGGCTCTTATTTTTCTCATCAAAAGACAAGTCCAGCATACCCTCGAAGGAATCGCCTATTTTCCCAGCTTTTCCGGATTTAAAAACTTTTGCCGCCCGGGCACATTTTACGAGCTGAATGAGTTTTCTTCGGAATGATTCCTGATTGGGATGACCGCAGATCAATGGGAAACTGATTCCTGAGCGCCAAAGGACATTGGCGAGATCTATTACTCCGTGCATGCCCTGGTTTGCCAGCAGATGATTGCCGTCCATTGAATACGGAAGTTCCTGGTCGCTCGAGGATGAAATTAAGGCGAATAGAGTACGGCACTTCACGAGCTTTTTTGCAATTGCGCTTGGAGCGTATGCCACAGGAAGAACAGCTAAAAGATCGCTATCATTCTTTTCAGCCTTTTTAATACTCTTTGAAAATTCCTCCTCGGTCAACGCCATCGAGAAGGATAGCTCGCAAACATCTCCGATAATTTCGGAAATAGCTTTTTCCCAAAATTCTGCAAATTTCGCAGGAAGCTTTGGGAACTTGCGCCGATAAAGATCGGCCATGGTGAAAAGAAAATGGATCCTAGTCTTCATTGTTTCTGTCCTGAAATAATTTTAGTTCTCTTCGTTTTTTCCCCTCTTCTTCTTTGTACGGTTCTTCCTTAATACCCTAGATATCCACACGGTTCATCGGGAACGATAGGTCCCACTTTGTAAACGTGCCACATATCCGTGCCTAATAATCTCAGGAAACCTCAAGGCTTTATTAGCTTTCCTGATCCTTCGTCAATGACGGACACGACTCCCTCATCATTAATTCCCTTGATTGTGAATTTGAATGCTCCGTCTGGGCTCAGTGTAAAGAAGCCTACGTTTAAACGAGATTTATTGTTTGACAAACAGCAGCATTGATATCTGACACGTTATAAATCCTGTCCTTTATAAAAAAGTGCTCTTTTACAGAACTTAGATATAAAGGACAGGATTTATTACCTGGCA
>CAZXAC010000293.1:0-2944 GCA_964638335.1 uncultured Lentisphaera sp.
TTTAGTATAGTTTTTGCTGCCTGTTTCGGTCAGATTGTATTTAGCTGGCACAGTGCCGTCTTCTGCGAGCCTTCCTTTCGGACAATATCCACCGTGCGGGATGCCGAGTGCAATCGCCGCATCTAGGCCCCCTCGATCCGCTCCAGTTTGTCCCCCTGATACGATTTTTACAATTCTAGAATTTTCCCTGCTATTATATGTAGCTTTTTCTTCAAGTACTTTTTTCAATTTTGGTTTCATTTGCGTTTGTGATATTCTCATGACTGAAATATTATCAGGTTGCCAGCGCTCAACTCCGCGGAGGATCGTTGTGATTTCAATGACTTCTGGGAGACTCGCAAACATGATTGGAGCCAATGACCGGATTTGAACCGGTGACCTGCTCATTACGAATGAGCTGCTCTACCAGCTGAGCTACATTGGCGTTGATTTCGGATCGGTATTATAGTCTCTCCCACAATGAAATCAAACTTTCTATTTTCGCGAAATTTGCAAGATCCTAGTCAACGTATGTTGGATAGGAAGGCTATTCCCGCTGTTGCAGCAGTTTCGATCCGCATTATTACTGGGGACAGTTTTAGTGGTTTAAATCCTTCTTCAGACATTTTTGAGATTTCTTTTTCAGAAAAACCTCCCTCAGGTCCTACGAACCACGAGATTTCTCCTTTAAACGATGATACTTCGGGGGTGTCTTTCGCATACGGATCTCCGTAAAAAGAGATTTTTCCAGATTGCAATTTTACTGCCTCTTCAAAAGATACGGTCTCATGAATTTTCGGGAAAAATGGATTTTTCGACTGTTTACATGATTCGATGATTTTTCTATTCCACTTTTCGACATTGCGGGAAAAGGCAATTGATCTCTCACATATGATCGGTATTATTTCGGAAACAGCCATTTCCGAAGATGAAGCCAATATCTCATCCATTCCGGAATGTCGTGGTGGAGAAACAAAAAGTCTTATGCTTATTTGAGGGGCGGAGTGAATATTGATTGAGCTTACAAATATCTGTTCTCCGTCCGCGACTTTCGCGTAGGCGGTCTTTCCGCAACCGTCCAAAAGAATAATTTCATCTCCTCTTTTTGCGCGAAGGACTCTAAAGACATGCCGTTTTTCGTCATCAGAAAGATGCGCTTGTTCGCCGACTTTTGGTATCGTAGCGCAGAAGAATGCCCTGATGGAACTCATTTGAAGAAATGAACTTCAGAAAGTTTATCCAATACGGCTTTCACCGAGCCGTTCACCGCTTTGCTCGTGAAAGTCGCCCCAGATATGCTGTCTGGAGTCGTTTCAGATGATTTCTTTCCCTCCCATGACTTAAGGAGTTTTCCATCCAAAACCCTCTTGAGGTACTTTTTTGTTTCCTTGTTGTCCCCAAGCATTACGCTTATTATCTTTCCTTCTGGAGACAGCAACACATAACAGTCAACCAGATCTTTATAGCCTTTCGCGCTAACTTGCAGGTCAGCGGAATTAAAAGCGTATGCTAAGATCAAATTTGGAGATTTTGTGTCTATGATTTTTATGTGCGGAAGAGGCTTTGGCACGAATTCTAAAGTTACATTGTCTCCGAGCGTCCCTTTCAGCATAGAAGGACTTAGAAGTTCGATCTTCGTTCCTGCGAGCCTTATTCCTGAGTAAACAGAAAAGGAGGACAAAAGAACCACGAAAAATAACGCTAAGTTTTTTGTCCTCAATTTGTTAAGGATAAAAATCATCTTGCGAGGATGAGTTCGCCTCTTCTGTTTTTCGACCAAGCATTTTCATCCGAGCCGGTTATGGCAGGTTTTTCTTCCCCGTAGCTGATTGTCTGCATGTTGGCATCAATGACACCCAGTTTCACGAGTGCGTCTCGTATCGATATGGCTCTTCTTTCGCCGAGTGCGCGATTGTATTCCACGCTGCCTCTCTCGTCGCAATGTCCTTCGAGGATCAGTTTGAACTGTTTGTTTTGCAACATGTAGTTTGCAACATATTCAAGTTTCGCCTGTTCGCTTGCGCCGATTTCAGAACTGTCATATGCGAAGTAAATCGTTGGGAGCGATACGCCTGGGACAGGGGTCCATTCTCCAGGCCTCGATGAAACGCCGTCGCCAGGATTTCCCCAGGCTCCAGGGGCCAAGGTGTCGGTCGGAGGAGGCAGGTTTCCAGCTATATCTTCAGGAGTTTCTTCATCGCCCCAGCCGAACCAGTCGGACAGAGTCGAGCATCCGGTCATGAGGATTGAGATTGCGAGGAGGGCGGGGAGGACGATTCTTTTCGCTTCTTTCATGGTTTTTCTCCTAGATTATGAAACTTTTATTGTTATGGTCACTTGTATCATTTTTAGACAGTGAAATATTATAAGCGTCTTTTTCGTCAAGTCAACAAATAAAAACGGTTTTTTTATGCCGGTCAAATTAAATTGGGATAAGTTGGGCTTCGAATACATGCCCACAAAGTGTCATGTAAGGGCCTCTTGGAAAAATGGAAAGTGGGGAAGACCCCGTGTAGTAAAAGAAGACAGGATATCTCTCAATATAGCTGCCACATGCATGCATTATGGTCAGGCCTGTTTTGAAGGGCTGAAAGCCTTCAGGGACAGCAAAGGGGTTATAAGGATATTTCGTCCAGATGAAAACTTGAAGAGGATGAACAGTACAGCGGATTTCCTTCATTGTCCTAGGATTCCGGAAGATCTTTTCTTTCAAGCGCTGAACAGAGTGGTAAAAGAGAACTCGGAGTATGTTCCGCCATACGGCACTGGAGGTTCTTTGTATATAAGACCCTTGCTGATAGGTAGCGGTCCGACCATAGGGGTTTCCCCCAGTGGAGAATATGAACTTATAATTTTGGTAATACCCGTAGGGCTTTATTACAAGGGAGGTCTAAAGGGCGTAAGGGCTATAATATTTGATGAACACGACAGGACCGCGCCGAAGGGTACTGGTCATGTTAAGGTT
>CAZXAC010000294.1:0-2930 GCA_964638335.1 uncultured Lentisphaera sp.
GGCTCTTAAGCCGGTCATAAGACCGGCGTTCCAACGGCAATTTTGCAATTGGCTCGAACCCTTAAAATAAAAATAAGTTTTGCTGTACTAAACATAAATCAGGGCTTGATTCTTTTGGAAATTTAAGATATAATGGTGGAAGTTATTAAGGTCAAAATGAGGAGTGGTGTAATAAACATGAGAAAAGAAAACTCATTGGTCGCCGCGCCAAGCGAACTTACTCGTAGTTTTGCTTGGAAAAAGATGAAAACGGTCCGATTCACCTTAATTGAGCTGTTAGTTGTAATTGCGATTATCGCAATCCTGGCAGCCCTCCTTTTCCCTTCGCTAAAAACCGCGAAAGAAAAGGCAAAGCAAATGAATTGCCTGAACATCCAGAAGCAGTTTTGGACCGGAGCAGCGCTTTACTATGATGATTATCGTTATCTTGTAACTTATCAGGCATGGTCAACTGATGACGGTTTCCCTACTAGCGGACCTTTTTGGTCACAGCAGATAGGACCGTATCTTAATCACTCCAGCCCACGCATATCCAGCACCATTTATTCCAACCAATATATTTGCCCCTCAGTAACAAGAAATGATACAAAAGCTGGGAATAAGTGGGTTTCTGGTGGTAGCGCATGGGGACTTAACGAATCCACTATAGCGTTAAATGGTTTTTTTCCTATACATATCGCAGTTATATGGTAAGCCCGAAGTTCAGATTTCCGAATCGCCTATTCATGTTTGGAGACTGTTTTGGGGGACTTTGCAACAAACGTTCATTGACATTGCCTTTACCGCAAACCCAGGAATTGCGCCTGTGGCATGCTAATTGCGCCGTAATCGTATATTTCGATGGACACGGTGACGCAAGGAATAGATACTCCTTCAACACCACAGTAATGGATTCTGAACCCAAGATTGCTCTCACTCCTTTTTGGACAGGCATGGATACAGATACAAGGAACGCCACTTTCAACGGGGTGACCAGCAAAAATATCTCAATCCGCCCAGATTGAAAGTTATAACGTGGTGTATTAAATCGGTATTATGCTTGGTTTCAGAATATGATTTTTACAAGTCTTGCCGGCTCGAGCCGGAAAAGAGAGCCCCTGCCCTGAAAGAAACAATGCTCGGCAACGAAGTGTATGCTGAGATCGCTCCACTTTATTTCCTCATCCGAAGCTTTCCGTCTCACCGTTGTCACTCTTTTATGAAAAAGTTTAGTCTTATGTGGCCATGGGCATATCATATCGCCTTTGGCCTCGTCAACTTTGGCTTCAATTTTATCAGATATTGCGACCCAGTTTCCAAGACCCTCCTGAGCCTTCTCGCTTATTTCTCGCATCCTTTTGGCTATACTCTCGCACTCGAAGCCTAGACTTGAAATTCCAGCTTTATCTTCCTCGATTATTTCAAAAAAATGCCTATTGTCTGTACCGAGAAATCCGCCTGATACTATTTTCCCGGATTTTAGAAATTCCTGAATTTGTCTATCTTCCTCTCTAAGTTTCATTAAGAATTCTCCGTTGTTCTAGATGATAACTAATCCGATCTGTTTGAAATTTCAAGCCTCCCCACTACTTTTCCGAAAAACATCAAGAGGAGAAAAATGAAAATAATCGACATAATCAATTCGATAAAACCGGCTAACGCCGCCGTCGCTAAAGTCGCAAGAGAAAAACTGGACAATCTTACAAAACCCCGAGGGAGTCTCGGTGTATTGGAGGATTGCGCTGCACGATACGTCTCAGCAAGAGGAGACATCAATGCGAAAATCGCAAACCCAACCATACTTACATTCGCCGCAGATCACGGAATTGCTGACGAAGGAGTCAGCGCCTTTCCTCAATCCGTCACCACCCAGATGCTTGCGAATTTCGCAAACAACGGAGCGGCAATAAACGTCCTCTCAAGACACGCGGGCGCCAAACTGAAGGTTATTGACGTAGGTGCCGCTGGGGATTGCTCTTCGGACAAGATAATAAATCGGAAGATAGCAAGAGGGACTGCGAATTTCGCAAAAGGTCCGGCAATGACTGACAAGCAATGTGAGGAAGCTCTAAACGTTGGAGTTGAGATTGCGAAAATCGCAATTGAAGATGGGGCGACTTTGATCTGCACTGGTGACATGGGAATAGCAAATACAACATCATCATCTGCGCTGTATTCGATATTTCTAGGAATTTCCGGAGAAGATTCAGTCGGAAGGGGAACCGGAATTGACGATGAAAAACTGCGCAAGAAAATTTCAGTTGTAAACGAAGCAGTATCAAAGTATTCAAAATTAAAGAACGAGCCTATGAAAGTCCTCGCGGCTGTCGGAGGACTTGAAATCGCCGGAATATGCGGGGCGATATTGGGTTCAGCATCGATGAGAGTTCCAGTGATCGTGGACGGTTTCATATCCGGTGCGGCGGCAATAACCGCGATTCGTTTGAATAAATATGTTGCGGATTACTGTTTCTTCAGCCATCTTTCAGCGGAGGCTGGACATTCAAGCGCCCTCAGCAAGATGGGAGTAAGACCGCTTTTGAACTTGGAGCTTCGTCTCGGCGAAGGAACTGGCGCTGCTCTCGCAATACACATCGTCAGCGCCGGACTCAAAATAATGAATGAAATGGCAACATTCTCCCAGGCAGGCGTGTCGGAAAAGATATGAGAATCAGTTTGCCGTAATTTGTTCTATTTTAACTTTATCTCGAAACTAATTTTTAGTGGTTTTTGCCTTTTCTGCCTCTAGCTCCGGGGCCGGCGTTTCCAGCCTTTTTCCCGCCTTCGTTGCTTTTCGGGGCTCTTTTTTTGAAGCCATTGCCGAAAATATCCGTGTCGTCTCCGTAGCTATTTTTGTTTTTCAACTTTGAAATTGTTGTATCGCTGGATACTGAAGATCCTTCGCGAGTTCTTGTCGTTTCCCTGTTTATCTCGGTGCCGCCCTTTCCGGT
>CAZXAC010000295.1:0-2915 GCA_964638335.1 uncultured Lentisphaera sp.
TCTTGTCTTTGCTAACTATTCTATTCAGTATAATGGGCTAATTCCGGCACTGTCCTTTGCCGTAAACTATGTATTTGTAGGTGTTAAGTTCGGCGAGTCCCATCGGACCTCTAGCATGAAGTTTATCTGTGCTGATACCTATTTCAGCGCCCATTCCGAATTCTCCGCCGTCGGTGAAGCGTGTTGACGCGTTGTGATAGACTACGGCAGAGTCCACTTGGTTGAGAAAATATGCCACATTTTTAGCGTTTTTGCCTATTATTCCGTCGCTATGGCGTGAGCCGTAGAAATTTATGTGGTCTACCGCTTCTTCGACTGATGAGACTACTTTTACGGAAAGTATCATGTCTAGATATTCTTCGAACCAATCTTGTTCATTGGCTGGGATTGCTTTTGGGACATGTTTGCGAAATTCGCAATCCCCTCTGAGTTCTACGCCTTTATCGTATAATATTTTTGCGATTTTGGGGGCGAATTTATGGGCTATGTCCTTGTGGATCAGCAGTGTTTCTATTGCGTTGCAGACGCCGGGACGTTGGCATTTTGCGTTAACAATTATTTTCTCCGCCATATCAGTGTCGGCGTCGGAGTCCACAAAAAGATGGCATACTCCTTTATAGTGTTTTATTACTGGGATAGTGGAGTTTTGAGCTACGGCGCGAATGAGACCTTCGCCCCCTCTTGGTATGACCAGATCTATATATTTGTCCATTTTTAACATTATATTTACAGCTTCTCTTTCGGTGAAGGCAGGCATTTGTATCGCACCTTCGGGAAGTCCCGCTTCCAACGCGGCGCGATTTATGCAGTGCAAGAGCGCACGATTTGAATTAAACGACTCCGAGCCGCCTCTTAGTATAACTGCGTTGCCGGCCTTGATGCAAAGTCCTGCGGAATCAACCGTCACGTTTGGTCTAGACTCATATATTATGGCTATTACTCCGATAGGAACGGAAACCTTGTCTATCTTGAGTCCATTGGGTCTTATATTTGAAGAAATTATTTTGCCAACAGGATCCTCCAGTTCGATCATTGCCCTAAGTCCGGCTGACATTGAAGATATTCTTTTTTTGTCGAGCGTGAGCCTTTCGATCATTGGTTTAGGAATTCCTTTTTCTGTGGCCGTATTCAGGTCTTTTGCGTTTTCCGCAATAATGAGATCGGCGTCCTTATCGATGGCATCGGCCATCGCCTTCAAAATTGAGTTTTTCGTGAACGAGTTGAGTGCGGCGAGCCCTCTTGATGCGATCCTCGCCTTTTCGCCCATCTCATTCATGGCGAGTTCCAAGCTGTTTGTATTAGGATTTTTCTTCATCTGTCCAGCCATCCTCTGGCGGTATTTTTTTATTCGATCTGACGCACCTTTATTCCTACGGAGCGCATCATATCTTCAGCAGTGCTTTCGATATGGTATTTTTTTCTGAATACTACCTCTTTTATGCCGGCATTTATTATCATTTTTGAACAGAGCAGGCAGGGGCTGTATGTGGAATATATGGTGGAGTCCTTCACGGATATTCCGTGGCATGCTGCCTGAACTATGGCATTCTCCTCTCCGTGACAGCATATGCATTCCCTGAGATTGTGTCCGGATGGTGAATTTGATGAACATCTGGGGCATCCGCCTTCATCGCAGTTTTTTACTCCTCTTGGTGTTCCGTTGTATCCAGTGGAAATAATCCGCCTGTCTTTAACAATTATTGCCGCAACGTGTCTTCTAGAACAGTTGCTTCTTGTCGCGACAACATCCGCTATAGCCATGAAGTATTCATCCCAATCGGGTTTTATTTTTTTTTGTTTGTCAGGGGCTTTATTTTTTTTTGCTGTCATAGTTCTCCCATCGCCAGTATTTCCGGTGCCGCTCGGTTTATCATCTCTTCGGCTATCTTGAGATTTTCATCGGCAGTTCTATTGTTGAGTGCGTTTCTTGAAAGCTCTTCGAGTTCGGCGAGTCTTAATCTCCTTATAAGCCTTCTTATGGGAGGTATGGATGAAGGTGTCATGCTGAGTTCGTTTACGCCAAGTCCCATGAGTAGGACAGCGTAGAGCGGGTCTCCAGCCATTTCTCCGCAGACGCTCACCCATATTCCGTTCTGTCGTGCAGCCTTCACAACTTCGTCAATAAGCATTAGGATTGATGGATGTGCTGGGCGGTACATGTCGGCTATTTTCGGATTTGTCCTATCTACCGCCAGAGTGTATTGTGTAAGGTCATTTGTACCTATGCTGAAGAAGTCGACCTTTTTTGCTATGTGTTCTGCCATCAGTGCTGCTGAGGGCGTTTCTATCATTGCGCCTATCTGTATATTTTCATCGAAAGGCAGATTTTCGGTTCTCAACTCGTTTTTTATTTCTTTGATGAAATCGTTTAATTCTTCCATTTCCTCCAGGAATGTGATCATTGGAAACATTATTTTTACGTTTCCGAAAGCTCCGGCTCTGAGCATTGCCCTGATTTGGCTCCTCAGTATGTCTCTGTGTTGTAGAAAAATTCTTATAGCCCTCCATCCTAGGAATGGATTCGGTTCCTCAGTTGAGTTGAAATATTCGCAGAGTTTGTCCCCGCCTATGTCGAATGTCCTCAATACTACAGGTTGTCCTTGCATTGATGATGCGACCTTGGAATATATTTTGAACTGTTCGTCTTCGGAAGGGATCACAGGAGGATCAGTTCTGAACACAAGATATTCCGTTCTCATAAGGCCTATTCCGGCTGCGCCATACTTGATAGGTAGGTCGGATTCCTCAGGATATTCTATATTAGCGGCAAGTTGTATTCTGAAACCGTCAACGGTTTCAGGTCTGAGTCTTATTTCATTAAGCAATTCGGAGTGAAGTTTTTCATCGCGAGTTTTCTTCTCAGCGTAAAGGTGGAGAGTTGATTCTGTTGGTTCTATTATTACTGTTCCAATATA
>CAZXAC010000296.1:0-2900 GCA_964638335.1 uncultured Lentisphaera sp.
GCATTGAAACTTCATCCACCACGAGAAGATCACAGTTCAACGGTCTTTGCTCGTTGTATGAGAAATTTTTTCTTTCAGGATCCCATTTGAGCAATCTGTGTATGGTCATCGCCGGATGATGGCACGCTTCGCTCATCCTCTTTGCGGCTCTTCCTGTCGGGGCGCAGAGCTGAACACGGAGTTTTGCGATTTTCGCAAGCCGCACAATTTCGCTTACCACAGTTGTCTTGCCAACGCCCGGACCGCCGGTTATTATGCTGAACGGGTATTTCGCAACGCCATCAACAGCCCTTCTTTGAAGTTCGTTTAGGGCTATAAGGGGAGGGGATTTTATTGCGGATATTGCCGTTCCCCTGTGTTTATTGGCGCAGGATATCCTTTTTATCGCCTTGGCCGCGCATTTTTCAGCGCTGTCGAGCTGTGCCAGGTATAGAAAGCTGCGAAATTCGCAACCCTTAGAGGCAGGTGAGCCTGAGATGAAACCCTTTGATTCGGCTTCCGATATGCCGGTCTTCACATGTGCCTCATCAACGTCAAGAACTTCTGCCGCATATTTGACCAGTTCTTCTTCCGGGTAGCATACGTGGCCTTCCTCGGACAGTCTTTTTAGGCAGAAAACTATTCCAGAAGAGAGCCTAAATATGTTGGTCTTTCCTATACCGAGACTTGAAGCGATCCTGTCGGACATTACAAAACCTATGCCGTGGATGTCATCTGCAAGGCGGTAGGGGTTGTCCTTCACTACGGACGGAGTTTTTTCCCCGTAGAAACGAAATATTTTTTGTGCGTAGGACATGCTTATTCCTAGGCTTTGCAGGAATATGAATATTTCGCGTTTTGCGGAGTTTTCCCTCCACGCGTCCCTTATCATGGCAAGGCGTTTTTTCCCGAATCCGGGTATGTCTAGGAGTCGTGACGAGTAATTGTCCAGAATGTCCAGGGTTCTTGCTCCGAACTGATTTACTATGCATTCTGCGAGTTTATCTCCGATTCCGGGTATCAAGCCGGATCCGAGGTACTTCTTTATTCCTTCGGGATTTTTCGGAAGTGAAAATCTTACGCTCTTCGCCCTGAACTGCCTGCCGAACTCCCTGTGCTTCTCCCAGACTCCGGTCAAATCCACGCTCTGTCCCTCAAATGCTCCGGAGAAAGGTCCTACCACTGTATGCTCGTTACCATCTGCAGTAAGCACCTTTATGACGGAGTAATCGCTGTCCTCGCTTGTGAAAACGAGCTTGGATATGTCACCCTGGAGGGAATGCTCTAGAGAACTGATTTGTTCTTCTGCTTTATTCATTGTAACTCATTCTATATTCGGGTAATCGTTTTTCAAATTCCGACTTTGTTTTGGCGTATATTTTGTCGCCTGTCAATTCCGCACAGATTTGAGACTGGCAGTTTTTAACGTATGCGACCAGTATTAAATGACATATGAATATGAATTTTGACACGAGATATTTGCAACCAATGCTTAGTATCATCTGGCCTGGACGAGGTCAGATGAATACACTCATTAGGCATTAGGCATTTAAGATTTACTAAAATATAAGATTGCTACAATCCATTTTGGAAGAGAAACAATAATATTCACTAATGTATGGGCGCAAATACAAAAAATGATATTACCTGTTAGAAATCTTATTATAACATAGGAATAACCTGCCCATAAAAGGAATAGAAGATGAGATCCAAATCCAAACCCAAAAGCTGGAATGTGCAATGCAGCAAAGAAAATAGGTGCAGTTGCCAAGGCCCAATATGTGTTTTTCTTTTTACAAATATAATTAACCAAGAAGCCTGATATCATTATTTCTTCAAATACTGGAGCAAATAAACAGCTTAGCAGCGAAAAATAAATAACTCCATGCAAAGAATCCCCATAACCAAGTTCAGACCAACAATCCATGTGAGCAGAAGAAATAATAGCATTCCACTCATTTGCATCATATTTTAAGGCTAATGTCTGTCGCAACAAAACAATTAAACCAACCAGACTGCTAAAGTGCCAATATAATAGGGGTAAGAGTACAATAATCGCGTAAAGCAATCTCCTTGCTCCAGTTCTATTCCATAGTAATCCTAGGCTAATCCGATATTTAGATATAAGAAAGATAACTGATAACAGAATAAAAGTGCATTGTAGGATAAAAAATGTTGAAAGATATAAAACATGATTGTTTGAACAAAAGGCTGCAAAAGAATTGATTTTCATTAATAAGGAAATCGCATCATGAAGAAAATAGGCAACAAAGTAATATATGAGAATTAATAAGAAGATATTTGGCTGAGGCTCATTGGCCTGTTTTTTTATATAGATATCTTCCATGTGTATATCCTTTGTAAAGATCGGTCGTAAGTGATGACATGATTGTGCCTAGCGATGCGGGTCAGACCAGTTCTGTTTTTATCTTCTTCCAAGTGTTTTCCGGAATATCTGCGCCGAATATACTGACCACTTCCGCTCCCAAAATAGAGCCATAATTCCCGGAGGTCTCTAGGCTTTTTCCTGAGAGAAGGCCGTACAGAAATCCTGCCGCCCATAGGTCGCCGGCTCCAGTCGTGTCAACAGCTTTAACCTTTATTGATTTTACCGTTACAAGTTCCGATCCTCTTTTTATAAGAGCTCCTTCGGAACCGAGTTTTACTGCGGCTATTTCACAAAGTTTAGAAAGTTCTTTTAACGCTGATTTTGGATCCTTTCCGCCTGAAAATGCCGCTGCTTCATCTTCATTTGAAAACACGATATCAACGTATTCCGAAAGAAGGTCTTTGAGATTTTTGCAGGCATTTACCACTTCGAAACTCGATAAATCAAGGCTTATGACGCAGTCGGATGATTTAGCGTATTCGAGGATTTTTTCCGCCAATGGAGGATTGAAAAGAAGGTAGCCCTCCATGTG
>CAZXAC010000297.1:0-2887 GCA_964638335.1 uncultured Lentisphaera sp.
AAATGCGGTTGTCTTAGTCTTGATGTTCATCTATCTATTTTCTCCTCTTTGTTGGTTTACTGTCTCCGGCCTTCTCTTCAAACATCAAGGATAGTATGGCTTTCTGCACATGTAGACGGTTTTCAGCCTGATCTATTACAATTGACATTCGACTGTCATCCAAAATCTCATCCGTTATTTCTTCTCCCCTGTGAGCCGGAAGACAATGCATTATCCTTACGGCAGGAGAAGCTTCATCAACAATGTTTCTATTTATACGATAATCCTTCAGCAGTTTCAATCTCCGCCTTGCCTCCTTCTCGAATCCCATGCTGACCCATACGTCGGTGTATATGTAATCTGCATTCTTCACTGCTTCAAATGGATCCTTTATCCATTTTATGTCGGCCTTGCCGGTATCAGGATTGTTTATCAGGTCAAAATCCGGAGAAAATTCCTCTGGTGACGACAATATCAGATTCAGCCCCGAAAGTTTTGCTCCGAGTATCAGGGAATTAGCTATGTTGTTTGAACAGTCTCCAAGATAAGCAAGTTTTACTCCTTCGAGTCTTTCGCTGTATTCGTATATCGTAAAAAGATCAGCGAGCACCTGACAAGGATGGAAAGAATCTGTAAGAGCATTGATGACAGGAATATTGGCGGCCTTTGCGAATTCAACCACATATTCGTGCAAAGAAGTCCTTATAACCGCGGCATGCAGATAACGGCTAAGGACCTTGGCTGTGTCGGCAAAAGTCTCTCCCCTGTTAAGCTGGAGGTCCGACATATCCATAAATATGGAATTGCCCCCAAGTTCATGTATTCCAACCTCAAAAGAAACCCTTGTCCTAGTAGAAGATTTTGAGAATATCATCCCAACGCTTTTTCCTGCCAACGGCCGCTCCTTCCAGGTATCTCTTTTTGATTTAAGTTCCGATGCAAGCGAAATTATGTCTTTCAAATCCTTTTCGCTCAACTCTTCAATTGTCAACAGATCTTTTTGCATTTCGGTGTTTTTGGTTTTATTTTTATTTTTTACTTCGATATTTAATTGTTACAAAAAACTACTCCCCACTAACGTTTATGAAAGGGCTTCTGATATTATTCCCAAGGCTGTGTCCACCTCTTGCCTTTCAACGATAAGAGGAGGCAGGAGTCTAAGCACTCCCTCTCCTGCTTGAAGTATCAAAAGTCCCTTCGAGGCGCAGTCCGCTACGATCTTTTTAGGATCACCGTCAATAACAATTCCTATCATTAACCCCTTGCCTCTCGTCTTCAATATCTTTTTAGATTTAATACTTCCCAACTGGCTGAATATGTATTCCGACTGTTCCCTGCAATTTTCCAAAATCTTCTGTTCTTCAATGGTGTTCAGTGTTGCCAACGCGGCGGCACAAGCTAGAGGATTGCCTCCAAAAGTGCTTGCATGTGTCCCTGGCGACAAGACCGACCCGCAGCTCTTTCTTGCGATTATCGCGCCTATTGGGAATCCGTTGCCTAAAGCTTTGGCGAGAGTCAATATATCCGGATGCACTCCATAAGCTTGGAAAGCATAAAAATGACCAGTTCTGCCCATTCCGCATTGAACCTCGTCAAATATTAGAAGTATATCTTTTTTCGTGCAAAATTCTCTCACCTGAGACAGATATGTCGGATCGGCCGGCACCACACCGCCCTCACCTTGAACAGGTTCAAGCATTACGGCGCATGTATCTGAATCTACGGTCTTAATCAAAGCATCGATGTCGTTAAATGGCACAGAAACGAAGCCTGGCATGTCGGGAGCGAATCCCTCGCGATATTTGGAACGTCCCGTTGCGGACAAAGTTGCAAGGGTTCTTCCGTGGAACGAGTCATGCATGGTGATTATTTTGAAACGCCCATTCTTTGATCCATACCTTCGGGCTATCTTTATGGCTCCTTCATTGGATTCGGCTCCACTGTTGGAGAAAAAAACCATTCCGTCCTCGAAGCCCTTGGAAAGCAACTCTCCAGCGAGGATGGGCTGAAGTTCGTTCATATAAAGATTTGAAGTATGCATGAGCTTTTTTGCCTGAGCGGCTATCGCCTCGCTGACATCAGGGTGACAGTGCCCGAGGTTGCACACGCTTATTCCGGCACCAAAATCGAGATATCTTTTGCCCAAGATGTCCCACAGATACATACCCTGCCCCTTCACCATTATCAGTTCCGGTGCGTAAGTGTGCATGAGATTGTCCGCGTAGGCGGATTTTATCTCGTTTGCCCTCTTCTGTTTTAGTTCCTTCATGCCTTCCCTTCATTGGAATTACGAAAAGCTGATAATCTAACTCTCCGTATGCTAAAAACAAGGATAAAGAGGAAATCCAACGAACGCAGGAAAAATGATATTATTTTATCTTGCTTCGAGTTCGCCGATTCTTCTGGAATAGTCTTCCTTGACTTTGGAATATATTCCGGCCGAAGTAGGATAGTTGGAAGGCTGGCAAACGGTAGCTCCACAGTTTTTGCAAGACCATCCGCTTCCATCCCAGAAGTGAGGACCGCCATTTCCACATAGAGGACAGCTCATCTTTATCTCCTTGCCCTCCATGTTTTTTAACTGCTCTCTTATCTTGTCGAGCTTGGCATTCCCTTCAGCTCTAAGCTGTTCGATCTGCTTCCTGATGTTTGAATTGTCTTTTTCCGCATATGATTTTTCGGAATCCTTACTCGAGTTGTCATTTTTCTTGTCTTCCTGCGAATCATTGGGTTTTATTTCTATGTTTATGTCATAGCTCGCGGGAATTAGTTGGTAATGTCCTTTGTTCTTGCCATCCTTTACATATTCTATGTACGGGACAACCTTTATCGCCTGATCGCCTCCGGTCTCAAAAAAACGATTCGCTGTTTCGTTCTTCCCAAGAGGAAGGTAAGCTCCATATTTTTC
>CAZXAC010000298.1:0-2860 GCA_964638335.1 uncultured Lentisphaera sp.
CCAGCCGATAGCACTTTGAAACGCGCATCGCTGTTATGGACTTCGAGTTGCCCTGGATGAGGTTGCGCGTCAATCGTTGTTCTCATCATCCCACTTCACAATCACCGCGCCGCCTTCAGCTCCGGTCACTTCCTGCCGCTCAACGTAGCCGCGAGACTTGCCTTGCGTCTTCAGGAAGAAAATCATACAGGCAGGATCGCCGTCTAACGCTTTTGAATAAAGTTTCGACTCTACATTGTCTATCATCTTTTCGCGCGCTTCAGATAACGCCTGTTTAACCGTCGGGTGGTTTGCCATAAAACGATAGACCGTGAGCCTATTAACGCCCAGCGCACGAGAAACAGCCGATAAATTGCCACTGTATTCGTCAATGAGACTAATTACACGATCAACGTTTAGTTTCGCCATTTTTATACTGTTTCACTTGCTACAAGGCTCGCCTTGCGGTATTGCTCACTGAGAATGCAAGGAACCGTGCATTCCCAGTTAACCTCGTGGTGTAATCGCCTGTGACTATCTCCCATCATTGACACTTTTATACTGCTTGGCTGATACATAACTGAGTAAAACGATTTAACGTAAGTACCTAATGCTAAATAAATATCTGTAAGTCCGCCTCTATTCTGTTGAGTTTCAATTTGCTGAAGAGAGAGTAGCGGATATGTAAGAAATAAGTTGCCTAAACTTTGGAGCCTTGTCGCGGTAGTTAAATCCTCGTTGATTTTTCCTAAAAACTGAAAGGGTCTGTCTACGGAACAAAAAAAAGAATTCATGCATTTTCTGCGTCGCCCGAGACTGGTGTGAAGGTTATTTCCAGCTCCCCCGATATAGTCTCCATTCTGCGAAATCGCAATACTTTTTGCAGGTATACTCAAATAATAATCAAATAGATCATTAAAAGTCCTGTCAAGATTTTTAATCTGTTTATCGTCGTAATTGAATCGGCCATCGGTCTTAAATCTAAACTCGGTATAGTCATCATCTAAAACAATAAATAGCTTCACCCCAATATTTTCTGCCATCTCAAAGCAGGCATTTCTTGCATAAACAACCGCTCGCTTTTCTTCAAAGTTGTCCCCATCATCTGTAAGGTTTATATATTTTTGCTTACTAAAAACTAAGACCTGATCCCCATACGCTTTTTTATATTCAGGAATGGAGGTGTCTTCGTCGTCCATAATCAGATATATTTTCCCGGTATAGCCCTGCTTGCGGAGCGTCTTAATGGTGATCACCCTATCAGGGCGTCCGTGTGTCACAACAAAAACAACAAAGATATTATTCATCGCCGTACTCATCTATATATTGGCTGGCAATCTCGTTAGATAGTTTGACATAACCAAGTTCAATGGCGCGATTAAAATCAATAATCACAAGTGCTGAATTTTCCATCAGCTTCTGTAATTTTTCGTCTGAATGTGCGTAATATTCAGCAATTTTCTTATAATTCAAAATGGTATGTCTCCTGGCCGCTACTCTCAAAAACTCCTTTTCGTCTTCAGGCAAATCCGATTCATTAATCTCTGTTAATAATTCAGTGGTTCGGGTTTCATCGTAAAGTTCATTTATAGTAGGCTTGTCGCCTTTTGGCGTATAAATAGGCGCTTGGATATTACGAGTATATTTTTCGTCTTGTCCATCTTGTAATATCCCTTCCCGCTCTGCTATATCAGCCATCATTTGCTGTACACGCTCATCGTCTGATTGTACTGCGCGCATTAATTCATCCAGTTTCGCTTTATCACTTGCCGCCATCGCTCCCAAAGGGTCAAGCGTCAACAATACCAAACTTTCCTCATCAGGCGATAAATCGACATATTTCACAGGCACGGGCGTTTCGTCACCGTTTCGCAACGCCAAAGTAATGCGCAAGTGCCCATCTACCAGCGTTTCTATGTTTTGGTCAGCTCCCCATTCTTCACTTGTTCGCTTATTGACGATAACGTCTTGAACCCAGCCTACCTCGTCAAGAACGCCGCCTAAGCTATCTTGTTGATTTTTAGGGTGTATTCTCCAGTTAGCCTCGTTTGCCAAAAACCAAGAAGCAGGTTTAGTGTCATGCCCTACAATTCTGTTTTGCCAGTCTGATTTCTTTTTTGCCATCTACCTTTAGATAACTCCCATAATCTCCAAGAATGTCTTTGAACGGGCGGCTAATTCCATAAGGTCTGAATACGATTTTTGCTTTGCGGTAAGCGCAAGGGATTGTTTTTGCATAAAACCATTGACGAAAACGCTAGTCGTTTTATTTGTTTTCATTAAATCCGTATACTCGATATTGCCGTCCTTCAAATAAGCGTTTAGATTAGCCTTATTCGGCTTGAATCCGGCAACTCCCACAACCCCACAACAACAAGTATCGTCCCCCATATTTCGCAACCTGTTTTCTCCCACATAAAAAGCAAGTCCGGCTTCTTTTGCGGCATTCTTGATTATCTCAAAATCTTTTCGCAATAAATCTACTGGATAACAATAATCGCCACCAACTTTTACAAAACCGTTATATTTCTTACTGCGTTTCATTCCTTCAATTTCTACGCCATAAACCCCAGCCTCTTTATACAAAGGCATATAAGAAGCCACTTCATCAGCAAGCCCCAGCGAATACGGCGATATTCTCACGATAAGCCTTTTTGTTACAGCGGCAAGTTTCGGCAACATTTCCAACCGCTCATTGAACGTAGGCGCACCTAATTCAAGCCGGTCGTATTTAGGCGACACCATTGATACTTGCGCAACCGCATTACACTCGCTCAACACTTCCAAATACTCCGGTTCAGTAATCAGCTTGCCTTTTGTTGAAAACACAAACGGGTATTGCGTTTCTGCTAAATATTTCAAACATTCTAAACTTTTTTTA
>CAZXAC010000299.1:0-2847 GCA_964638335.1 uncultured Lentisphaera sp.
AAAAAAACAGTAAGCGTACTTGATCATGGACCCGCCTCTAATGGGCAGGATTTCACCTTGCCGTTGATTTACGCGCTCGAAGAGTGCCGCAGAAGCAAGGCCTCCGTATTGGAATTTCCCAAAGGAGATTATCATTTCTATCCCGAAAAAGCACTTGAGTTGAATGTAGCGGTGTCAAACAATAGCAATGGCCTCAAAAGATTTGCAGTGCCTTTAATCGGGTTTAATGGATTGAAGATAAAAGGCAACGGAAGCCGCTTCTTGATGCATGGTCTGATAGTTCCATTCATAATACAAAATTCCGAATCGATAACTCTGGAGGATTTTTCTGTTGACTGGCATCAAGCATTCTATGCTCAGGGGGAGATTACTGACTCGTCCACAAAGCATTTTGATATAATGATAGAAAGCGAAGCCAAACCTGTCATAGAAGACGGATACATACATCTTAAGGGGGAAAACTGGAATCTCCCGATAATAAATTTCCTTGAGTTTGACCCGTCAACCCGCGGCGTTGCGAAATTCGCAGTCGATAACTGTGGAGCAGTATGGAGCGTTAAAAGGCGTGCGGAAATTTTATCCGAAAAAAAAATAAGAATATTTGCCGATATGAAATATTCTCCGAAAAGGGGAAATATCATGGTTCTCCGCGCCCCTGGACGCCATACGCCAGGGATATTTATAGATAAAAGCTCGGAGCTGATAATTAATAAAGTTAAACTGCATCACGCCGGAGGAATGACTTTTATCTCTCAGAACAGCAGGAACATCAGACTGTCAGGATGCGAAGTAAGCGCATCGGGAAAACGCATATTCAGTGCGGCTGGAGATGCGACCCATTTTGTTTTATGCTCAGGGAAAATACTTATCGAGGATTGTCTTTTTGAGAGCCAGCTTGATGATGCCTTGAATGTTCACGGAATATATGGACGCCTTCAGTCCAAGATTGGTCGAGATAGGGTTTTGTTAAGATTAGTTCATCACATGCAAAGAGGCGTTGACATATGTTCAAAAGGAGACATGATCCGTTTTGTTAGCAATAAATCACTGCTTCCGTTTGCCACGGCCAGGGTCAAAAACGTTATTTGCCTGAATCCGGAATATATGATAATATCATTTGACAAGTTGCCTGATTTCAATCAAGGAGACGTGATAGAGAACTTGGACAGAACTCCTGAGCTTATTGTAAAAAACTGCGTCGCTAGAAAAAATCATGCGAGAGCATTTCTGGTGTCAACGCCCGGTAAGGTACTTATAAAAAACAACAAGTTAAGTTCTCCTTGTGCGGCAATTAAAATATCAGGAGATGCGAACAGTTGGTATGAATCCGGCAATGTCAAAAACGTAGTAATAAAGAATAATCTTTTCGAAGAATGCAACTACAACAACGATCGTGCTGTGATTGAAGCTGATCCGGAAATAGCTGAGCTTGTGCCCGGTAAATACTATCACGAGAACATTCTGATAGAGAATAATAATTTCTGCAATTCAAAAGGTAAACTAATTTATGCTAGGTCCGTACAAAATCTGAAATACCGAAGGAATATGATAGACTCAAAACTTGCTGAAGCAGCCAAAATACCTTGCGAGTTTGTTCATTGTAAGTCGTTGGTGTCCTAAGTAATTTCATCGTTGTCTCTATAGTATTCGTAGTCGTTTAAACTTGTTTTAATGGCGCTTGTCACGACTCACAAAGATCTGGAATCAAGTTTTAATAATTCCGTAGCATTTGTCTATTTCCCTACGGGCTATCTCTACGGCCTTGCTGGCCTTTCCAAGATTTTCATTGAGGCTGTAGACATCGCGCACAACGAACTCAAGAGGTATTTTTTTCTTGGTGATAAGGTCCAGAGTGCTCCTTATCTCAGCGGCCCATGCATCCTCGTCAAGACTGTCTCCTACTCCAATAATATTCGGATTGGGCTTTCTGGAATATACGATCTGCTTGCCGTCCAATGCTTCAGCCATGAATTCCTGCTTGCACCAGCGTGAGATGGAAACAGCCTTTATACCGGGAAGCTTACTGATTGAAGTTTCCCATATCGGATCAACCGGCTCGCAACAGCCCCAATATACCAGACCGAACATTTGTGCAAGCTCCCTGTAGAATGGAAATATCAGTTCGTGGAACATATCAGGCGAAACCCCGACCGTCTCTTGGCTGTTCATTCCGACCCAGAGATCCGAGAGCTTTACTTCACCGGGCTTCACTTCCCGTTTTGGCAGCAGTGTGGTGAAATTGAAACATGTCCCGCAGGTTGCTTGATTGCCGTTGTTCAAGGTCAGAAGACCTTCCCTCTCATGAAATCTTGCGACCTTGATGGCATTGTCCCTCATATATCCCATAAGCTCAAGAAGCTTTTCAGGACAATCATACATTGCGATCAGGAAAGTCTCCATGCTAATGAGCAATGTCATCCCTCCGGTCAGGTTGCAGATGCTAAAATTCCCTGTCCGTATTTCAACCGGGAGAATGTCTCCAAATGTTTCCTCGAGAAGATTCTTCTCCTTCATGGTGCCTTCGCGGTCAAATGCGATTTTCGCAGGCTTCAACATGCTGAACCCATCCTTCAGATCCTTAATAGGATAATCAACATGGTATCCCAGCTTGAATCCGTCCTTGTCTTCTGCCTTCTCCATTTTGATCTCAATTCCAAACTGATCAACTTTCAAATGCCATCCCATGGTTATTGAATCTGGACATACATGATCATCGTTGAGGATCTCATGATGTCTGATATTCCTCAAAAAGTTTTTTTCGAGTCTCATTCCATATTTGGTCTTGCATTTAAATATTGATGCTGGCATGAAATCCCTGTCGAAGGTCCATGATTCCATGACAAAAGG
>CAZXAC010000300.1:0-2840 GCA_964638335.1 uncultured Lentisphaera sp.
AGTGCCCAGGAGGACAGCGTCAAAAGCGCTGTTACCAAGATTGCGGTAGCGAAAAGAATTTTCCACAAGAACAATGGCATTGTCGACAAGCATTCCAAGCACCAGTATCAAACTGAAAAGCACTATCATATTAAGAGTTATGCCAAGCATTGCAATCGTAGTAAAACTTATCAGCATTGACATAGGTATTGCCAACGCGACAAACAAACTGTTTCTCATTCCAAGGGCGAAAAACAGCACAAGAAGAACCAATATCAGGCCACTTATTATATTGTTCTCAAGCTCCTCCAACATGCTGTAAGTATCAACGGACAGATCAGAGGTTATCATGTACTCAACCCCTTCGGGCAAGGAATTCGTTTCGCTCTTTAAAACCTTCTTTACTCCATTCGTAACTTTTATGACATTTTGACCGGATCGTTTTTGCACCATTAGAGAAATACATGACTTTCCCTTAATACGCGATATCGACTCAAGATCCTTGAAAGTATCTTTGATCTCAGCTATGTCAGTAAAATAGACCGGTCCGCTTGGCCCTATGCCAACGATTAGGCTGTTCATTTCGCTGGGGCTTGAAAATTCCCCCGGAACACGTATTTGGAATTTTCCACCAAGCATTTCCAGATTGCCAGCAGAAGAAGTTTTATTCTCCCTAGATACTGTCGAAAGTATTTTTGATACCGGAATCCCGTAGGCATTTAGGCGGTCAACGTCCACTTCAACTCTGATTTCACGTTCACGGTCGCCAAACAGTTTAGCCTCCAAAACTCCAGGAACAGATTCAACCTTGTCCTTAATATCTTCAACAACCTTTTTAAGGGCGTTCGGACTTTCGAGACCAAAGAAAGCGATACTCATTACAGGAATATCGGTGCTCAGATTTATTTCACTGACAATAGGCTCATCAATGTCATCGGGGAGATCCTGTCTGGCGAGGTCTATTTTATCCTTCACCTTCTGAACGGCATCATCAAGTTTCTGATTCGGATAAAACTCAATAGTTATGTTACTGCTTCCCTCCACAGATTCAGATTTTATCTCCTTCACCTTATCAATACCACGAAATTTCTTCTCAAGCTGTATGGTAATAAGATTTTCAATATCTTGCGGAGACACACCTTCATAGGTAGTGCTTACGAACACATACGGGATAGTGATGTCCGGAGCATTTTCACGCGGAAGAGTTATGTATGAACCCACTCCAGTGCATATGAAAAACAATGTCAGACAGAAGACTGTCGGACGGCAGCAGAGGATTTTTCTTATGATCGACATCATTTCTCTTCACCAGAGATTTGAACAAGATCTCTTTCACGCAAAAAACGATTACCACTTACAACTATGGTCTCCCCGCCATACAATCCGGAAGAAATAACAGCTCTATCAGCAGTAAAAAACGCGATTTTCACTTCCTTCTGATATGCCCTTCCGCCCTTTAAGACAAAAACATAGTGCCCACCGTATCTCGGAATTATCGCCACAATAGGGATTGATATTGCGTTATCTATAACATTCCTTACAAGACGCACACGTGCAATCATTCCGGGTCTGAATTTCGCTGCTGAATTCTCTATGTCAACTTCAGCTCGAAAGGCAAGAGAGCGCATGTCTGCGGCTTTCGATACAAAGCTGATTTCTCCTTCAAATCTTTCAGCAGGACACGAATCAAAAGTATATGAAACGTTGGTCCCCACCGGAATTGAATTAACATCCCTTTCCGGAATCCTGAACACCAGTTTTACTATGTCCGTCTTCTCTATTGTGGCGACTCTCCTACCAGATGAGAGATATTCGCCTTTTTCAACGCTTATTTCATCTAGAAAAGCGTCTATCGGGCTACGTATCTCGCAACGATCAAGTTTTGTTTTAGCCGCTTCGTATTCGGCCTTTGCCTTTTCGCAGGAGAAGTGAGCGTCTTCATAATCTTTCTCTGACACGCTTTTGGTACCAAAAAGAGATTTCTGTCTCTTAAGAACCGATTCCGCAAACTTCAAATTTGCCTGCGCAATCGCCTCTTCCGCCCTGTATATCCTATCGTCGAGTTTCAGTATAATCTGACCGCTTTTTAGATAGTCTCCCTCCTTCGCAAATATATCTACAACAGTTCCCTCTTGCTCCGAAGAAATTTCTACCGTGGAAAGAGATTCTATGACCCCAAAAGTATCCAGCATGTCTTCGACCTTGCCTGGAATTATCTTGAATGTTTCGACTGGTATTTTACGTTCGTCCGCGATCTTTTCATCCCTGCCACATGAACAAATCAAGATCAGTGCCAACGGAAATAACGCATTCAACCCACGGAAAAAGAGGATTGACTTTAGATTCCAGATATTTGCATTTGACATAGAATATCCCTTTAAATTCGTATTTTCACTTCCTTATTCATTACGGAAAGCATGCTGATCGATTTACGTCCGGAATCAACAAATTCCCTATTTACTCCGCTGTTTAAAAAATGTATTTAATCTATCCATCGGAGAGGATGAATTGTCCGCTATCTCTTTAATCATTCTAAATCCATCTCCGTAGATTGGATCCTTGTTAGCCTCAAGAAGATTGTTAAGCCCGCCATGACCGTATATTGAGTTTATTTGCCACGCCACATATTGAGCCCAGCCTTCCTTTACAGCAAGATCGTCAATATCGGGATAATTTGCCTGCATCCAGTCGTGCGCAAGCTCATGAGCTGAAACCTCAATAAATTTTCGCCGTGACATGTTAGACAACATGTATATCTTGTATTTCATTTTCATATCGATTGTTTCGGTTTTTTGAGCGCCTTTGACAGTAGTTGTTTTCTCGGTTTCCTTTATAAATTGATAAAGCCCCAATTCTAAACC
>CAZXAC010000301.1:0-2828 GCA_964638335.1 uncultured Lentisphaera sp.
TCCGCCGGCATCGGCATCGCCAGTTATGTCGTTGCTCGCCGCAACTTTATGGTCTGTAAGATCAGCAAGAGCGTCCACAAGCTCTCGTCCACTGTCCGTAGAAGCGAGGTCGGATGCGAAAATATCTATCCTGCCGTCTTCAGAAAGCAACCCTTCCACTCCGTTCCAAAAATTTTTCTGAACGTCACTGGAAAGATTATCCGCGCTTGTTTCTCCATCGGCGAAAATGTCGAGGGAACCATTGTCCGCCTTGTCGGTCAGAAATCCTATCGTGTCGGCCTTTTCTCCATTGAGGGCTTCGGATATCTGGTCTAGCAATTCGGATGCTGTCGTTGTATCGGCATTGTAACGTACGACTAATGTGCTCGAGTTCGCGCTTTCGAAGAGGGCGTCGGCGTTCTCGAGAGAATCTGAAACGACAAGCACGTTGACTCGGCTGTCAACGGCTTCGGCTGTCGCCTCTGTTGTGCCTGATACGGAAGAATCTGTAGCCTCAGATGGCTGGGAAAAGACAGACTCCGTCCCCGGATTCAAAATATCAGAAGACTCATGAACGTTCTGTTCGTTGGTGTTGGAAGACTCAGAACTTTCGTTGTTGACTGCTTGGTTGTTGCTTTCCTGATTCTGCTGTTCCTGCTGCGCGGCATCAATGTCCGCGACCGCAGCACCATCAAATAGGACACGGTCTTCTAATTGATACATTTTCCTGCCCTCTTTTTGTCCATCGCACAACAAAAACCCCCGCCGAAAGGGGCTAAAGTACGATGAAATTAATAAAATTTAATCTGAACTATATATACTACATAATAAAGGGATTTCAAATTTTTTTTTTAATAAAAAAACCATTTTTTAGGAATGATTCTTAAATTTTTTATCTAAATACCTTAACAGTAATGAAATGCGGTTTTAAAAAATCTTATGAAAAAAAACAGCAAGGTTCGAAGCAATTTTTATGCCATCAATAAAATATTTGCCAATTAATCGTAATAATTGGCGTTTTTTGAGATGTCCCAATTCATTCAATATTAATAATGACAAGGAAATTCTAATTTTGTTTTAGCCACAGATGGTACAGACTATATACAGATAAGCTGAGTTGTAAAGAGGATTATAAGCCTGATATTTCAGATATTCCTGATAATTACAAGTCTTGGTCCTTGCGGGGTGTCCTCAACTAACCATCCTTTGGATTTTATCTCGTCGCGCATTTTGTCTGACAAAGCGAAGTCTTTCGCGTTTCTTGCCTCCTGGCGTTTGGATAGCAGGTTCATTATCTCATCTGGAGCTTCATGTGAAACGGCTTCGTCAACATCGAATACCGCGAAAATCCTGTCGAAATCTTTGAACGTGTCAAGAATATTTTTGGCTCCTGTCGAGCCAAGTTTAGCTGAATCAAGGAGCCTGTTAGTTTCTCTTGTCAGGAAGTGCGCTGCCGCCATCGCTTCGGAGACGTTTAGATCGCTTCTGATCCCGGCGGAGAATTTCTCCTTCGCTTCTTCCACAAGCTTTTGGGCGTCATCTCCGGGGACTTTCTGCTTTTCCACGTACTTTAGTCTTCTGAAGAAATCATCGAAACCCTGCAAGGTCTTTCCTGCCTTGTCGCAAAGATCCAGGGTGAAGTTGAGTTTCTTTCTGTAATGGGTTCCGACAAGCAACATTCTGATCTGCCTGCCGCTGAATCCTTTTGACATCAAATCCCGAAGAGTGTAAAAGTTATTCAGGGATTTGGACATTTTTTGCCCATTTACGAGCAGATGTTCGCAATGAAGCCAGTAATTTACGAACTTGCACCCGTTTGCGGCCTCGCTCTGCGCTATCTCATCCTCGTGATGTGGAAACATATTATCTATACCGCCAGTGTGAATGTCGAAAGTGGGTCCTAGGTATTTCATGCTCATCGCGCTGCACTCGAGGTGCCAGCCGGGTCTTCCTCTTCCCCAAGGGCTTTCCCAGAACACATCTCCATCGTTCTCATCCCATGCCTTCCATAATGCGAAATCCGCAACATTATCTTTGCTGTATTCGTCGCTTTTTATTCGCGCTCCGGCCTTCTGATTCTCCATGTCTATTTTTGAGAGCTTGCCATATTCCGCGAATTTCGCAACCGGGAAATACACCGATCCATCGTCGGCTTTATACGCGAAACCTTTCGCTTCGAGTTTACTTATGATATCTATCATCTCCGGAATATGATCTGTCGCGGCAGGATAAGCCTCAGCTTTTTCTATCCTCAATTTTCCGATATCCTCGAAAAAAGCATCTTTGAATTGTTGTGTGTAATCGGACAGTTTCATTTTTGCGGCGCGAGAATCGCGGATCGTCTTGTCGTCTATGTCAGTAAGATTCATCACTTGAAAGACTTCATATCCGCAATATTTAAGTGTCCTCCGGAGAATGTCCTCGAATATGTATGCCCTGAAATTGCCTATGTGCGCGAAGTTATACACAGTAGGTCCGCAGGTGTAAAGTCCCACCCTGCCTTCTTTTATCGGAGAGAAAGATTCCTCTTTCCGATTTAGCGTGTTGAAAAATTTTAATTCCATTTCTCTCTTAGTCCCTTATGTTCAGAAAGGATTTTCGGTCGGATACCTGTCTCCGGCTGCTCTGTTGTGCAATATTCTGCTTGGACATACCCCGAGCATTTTGAATGCGTCATAGATGGTTTTTCCTGCGTGCTGGAATGCGAGGGCTCCGTGATGCGGGAATTTGTGCTCTATCAGGACATGCCTGTAGAAGCGAGCCATCTCTTTTACGGCTATCACCCCGATCCCTCCGAAGGAGCACGGATCAATGTCCAGGACCTCCCCTTCGGCTATGTACGCCTTAAG
>CAZXAC010000302.1:0-2814 GCA_964638335.1 uncultured Lentisphaera sp.
TTCATTTTACCAGCGAAGGATTCCTTTACAAAATGGTCAGAAGCATTGTTGGTACTATTGCCTTTGTGGGGCGTGGAAGGATTTCCGCTGAGGAATTCCTTAAAATTCTTGAGAAAAAAGACAGGAGTGCGGCATTTGATACTGCTCCGCCCCAAGGTCTTTTCCTGCAAAGAGTGTTTTATGAAGGAGATTCCCATTTCGGTCTTGAGATTAATTCTCTTCCGTTCCACTCATAAAATCCATATCTCAAGCATGGTTCAATCAGAATATCTCTCAATCGTTGCCACTTTTATAAATGCAATTCGGTATAAGACATAAAATTACCCTCCACTCTCTTGCATTTTGCGCTGGCGTAGTTATTTTACTTGGGTGTGTTGCTTTTCTTATAAGGACTTTATAAGGACTTGTCATGATTTATGCGATACTGACATGTATGGATTTGAGAGCTAAAAATGAACTGCGCTCTTTGTTAAGTTTTTACCACCCAACACTCCCTTCAGTAAAATTGTTATCCTATGTTTTTGTTTTCCTGCTTTGCCTATCTGTTTTTATCGAAGCCAAAGAATCAAAGGATGCGGTGGAGGCTTTGTCCCTTCCCGAGCGTGTTTTGATACGTCTCGAGTGTGGTGAGCTTTCCGACAAAGACATAAAGGAACTCGAAAAACTCGCAAGAAAAGATGACAGAAAAGCGATCGCCGTGCTTGCGCAGTTTTATGGTGAATTTTCCGAAAATTTTCCAGAGGCATTTAAACTTCTCTCTCCACTGCTTTTCGAAAAAAAACTATCAGATGAGATAATTCGCGTTTGCTCCGACAAGAAGGTGAAAATTGATGATTTGTTATTGAAAATTCCATCTGAATCATCTTGGCGGAAAGAAGAAAGTTTTGCCTGTGTTGCGTTGGCGCGACTGCTTGCGTTGAACGGCAAAACAATACAAGCATCGCAAGGATTCGACCTTGTTGGAATGAATACGCAGGGGATACCGCAAGCTCTCGCTTCGGAAGGTGTCGGCGATATGATGTTTCTGCTTAAACGCTGGGAGCAGAGCGTCGGCGGATATGACTTCGCCCTCAAATGCCTTGCATGGATGAAGGGTCAGACAGAGTTTTCCAATGAGAAAGAATCCGTTTCAGCGATGGAAGGCAGAATCAGACGCAAGCTTGCCAAGGCAAGGAAGATGTTGGACTCCGAGCAGTACGGTCCGGAATTCGTGGCATATCGCGACGCGCGCAGAGCCGAATTCCAAGGCGACTACCTGCTCGCTATTGTGCGATATTCGCAAATCAGAGAATTATATCCCGACACTGTCTATTCAGAAGCCGCAGGATTATATGGTCCGGTATGCCTACTTCAGCTTTCAGATAAAGCAAAGGAGGCTGATGTTACTGCGAAAATAGCAGAACTGAAGAAAAAGGTTTCATTAGGAAAAGACAAACTCAAAAAGGCAGGGGGAAAGCTTTCAGGGCGTATTCGATCGGAGTGGGAAGAGCTCAGTTCGGAGGATGAAAAACTTTTTGAAGCTTTGAAAAAACTACCGACAGGCAAAAAGGCGGAAAATGAGGGTATTGCCCAGATCGAAGCATTCATCTTAAAAAACGAATTTGGCTTGTACCGCGGCGAAGCACTGCTGAAACTCGCAGGATGGACCTTCGAGAAGGATCTCGACATCGACAAGGCGCTCGCGCAATATCAAAGAGCGAAAAAATGGTTTGATGAAGTCGCAAGGGCTAACGTTGACGTGACGAGCTGGACTGTCCCAGTGAAGGCGGCATCTGTCAGCACTCCTCCTCCCGGCGACAAGATGATCACCGGATGGAACAACTATCTCGTGAAAACCCCGCTGAAGCCTGAGCAGATAATCAACAGAGACACGGCTCCGTGGTATCTGGATAGCCTTCGCTGTGAATGTGACAAGGCTCTTGGCTACATATACTTTCTAAAAGGAGATAAAAATACAGCTCTTGAACTTGCCGAATCCGTCCTAAAATACGACCCTATGGAACGAAACTTCCACCAGGAAGGAGAGCCGAACACTTATCAGCGCATGCTTTTATGCTACAAGCGGGGAGAACTTTACTCCCCTCCAGAGGAACTCGCCTTCTTTAAGGACAAGCTCCTCATAGCCGTTCGGATTGGAGAATTCTACTATCTTCAGGAGGAATGGCAGAAATGCCTGAGCTTGCGTCAAGATATCCTCGACGAAAAATACGGAAAACTCAACAAAGAACAAAAAGCAATAATGATATATCGCATTGCTGATGTAAAGGCATGGGTCGTTGACGACCACAAAGTGCGGAGCTCCATCTTGGCCCCTTTCGCGAAAGGTGAATTTAAAGGTACATACATCTATCCGCACGCATTATATGGTCTTGCCACAACAGAAGGAGAGCATCTTGGCGACAAAGAAGCAATGATCAAAACGATAGGATATTGCGATGAGGCACTGAAACACGTGAAGGAGCAAAAAGACGATATTTCTGACAAGTTGAAGTTCTTTTTAGCTGGAAGATACTATGAGAGCCTATATAAGGTTTTTAAGGACAGGGATGCGCTGAAGAAAGCCAAGGTTCTTTATTCCGAAATCTCCTCCAACGAGAAGAGCAAATGGAGAAATCTTTCCCTCAAGGCTCTCAAGGAGATGGAAGAAGAAGTCGACTCGAAAAAATGAAATCATGAAAATATAAATAAGGAGGAGCAAAATGAAGAAAACACAAAGAAATCCGATGACCGCTCTGCTGTTGTCGCTGATCATAACTGTTTCTCTTGCGATTTTTGCGAGCGATACGGTGTCACTGACAGTCAGGAAGGGCAATG
>CAZXAC010000303.1:0-2811 GCA_964638335.1 uncultured Lentisphaera sp.
GGCGGAATCGGTATATGAAAACATCGAGAAATTCCTGCCGATTATTAAGAAATATACCGACATCACCGAGCTCAACACACAAATCCTCAACGAGCTTATACAGAAGATTGTGGTCTATGAAAAGACGGATAACCCTGACGGCAGCAAGAGCCAACGGGTGGACATCCATTATAAATTCATCGGATATTTGGAGATGAAGGAGATGTTCGGGTTGCCGATGGTCATTCCGATGGAGAAGGACATGGAGATTGACGATGCTCTTATAGCCGAAGCAAAGGAACTGGCGAAAGGGTTCGTCGGATGAATATGGATTGCGAATAAAGGTATATTTTGGTATAATAAGTCTAAATAGCAGAAGCTTCAGACGATTTTAAACCCATCGAATTCGAGGGGTTTAAAATCTTGGACTACTTAAATTACTTACCTGCGAGGTAATTTATTTTATATGTGGGGGTGGATAAAATGTTGATTACAGTAGGCTCGGTACTCAGAGATGAAGAAGAAAACACATATATTCTTGATAAAATGATTGGTAGCGGTGGATTTGCGAATGTATTTAAGGCGCATAGAGAAAGCGACGGGCAGCTGTTTGCAGTAAAAACTTTATTGCCTTCTTTTGATAGTGCCGAAGGATTACTCTCTTTTCAAAAGGAATTACAACAAGCAGAGACGGTTGAATCGCCTCATGTAATCAGATATCAGTACACACATGATGGGACAAAATATACAGAGTATCCTCCGTATATAATTATGGAATATGCGGATTCAGGTGCCTTATCTGACTTAATTGAAAAACAACAAAAAGAAGGGAAGCTCTTTGAAATCGAGTCGTTGATGCAATTATTCACACAGCTGGTTTCGGGTATGGACATTATAAATAAAGTCTTAGTTCATAGAGATATTAAGCCGGAAAACATCCTGATATGTGGTGACACTTTGAAAATAAGCGACTTCGGTCTGTCGAAGTTCTCGGGAGAAAATACTCGCACCTTGACATTTAAGGGATATGGGACAGCAAAATATGTTGCGCCCGAAGCCTGGGACAATGATAAAAATACTATTCAGATGGACATCTATTCTATGGGGATTGTGTTTTATGAGTTAGCAACATTACAATATCCATATGATACTGGCGGCAAGCAGGATATTATGGCATACCGGAATGCGCATCTATATCAACCGGCTAAGAACCCTGCATCAATAAACTCACAATTACCACCGAATATCGCATCGGTTATTATTCGCATGCTTGAAAAACCAACACAAAAAAGATTTACAAACTGGGCGGACATTTTGAAATCGCTCCAAGCAGAACCGATGCCAAAAGATAATATACATAGCTTTGTTGACACAGCATTAAAGACTCGAAATGCCGCAGATATACGTTTGCAGGAGAAATTGACTGAAGAAAAGCGATTAGCTCAACTGAAAGAGGACTTTTGTCGCTTGATTTATTCTCAATATGATAGCACGGTTATTGAACCGATACGCGACTTTATTTCACGATTCAATAGTCAATACGCCGGGACGGGCTCGTATAAATTAACTCCAGAGAGGGGCAACTCCAGCAGTGAACGCTTCTCGAGTACGATAACTACGCCATCAAGTAATAGGATACAAATTGAGATGGAAGCAATCTTAAAAGAAAATCATATCCGAAAAGTGCATGTCGATAGGGTTTTTAGAGACGAAGGGTACCGCAATGAAAACTATATTCCCCAGTGCAATAATCGCGATATTTTAGCCTGGGGGCGAGTGTATGACTCAAAGGAAATAGGGTTCAATCTTCTGTTGCTTAAGAACGCCAATGCTCTGTATGGAGATTGGTTTACATTAACCAATACGAATAGTGGATTTGGCAGATCAACGAGGCCTGAACCGTTTGGATTTAAGCTTGATGAACTTCCAAGGGAGATTGAATTGATAAGAGCAGTACATATTTACAACTCTGACCTCAAGCCGTTTGCAATCGAGAATGTACTTGGTTTTGTTTCAGGCTGTGCTTGATAAACAGAGCTAATTTTATGCTAACTTAAACTCAAAAATTAAACTGATGACGGTTTGGGGGTGTGGCTTTGGTCTTCGAGACTTATCCTTGGAAGCAAGACTTGCAACGACGTAGAAGTTTGATAATAAAGCATAACACAGAAGAGCGCTTCGACAGCAATTTTGATGCGACTTATACAATTTTAGAAAAATGCGTTTTCTACTCAGCATTCATTATTCGTAAACTAATTGATTGTGGCAGCAAATTGAGTGATGAAGCCGATAAATATGCTATTACCGTAAAAGCCATAAAGCCAATAAAACACATAAGTTATATGAATCGCTGGCCGGAAGAAGACAGTCATGATTGGGAGAATGAGAAGGCAGTTATTCTGACGGGTAAGAGACTTTGCAATTCTCTTATACATTCGTATATTTTCTTCTTTGAATTTGCAGAAAATGGGTCTGCTGGAGGCTTTTGTGTTTCATCCGATTTTGACAAAAATAAAATGCTGTACAAGGTTATGTTGGCGGATTGGCTGAATTACATAACCTTTATTGCAACTGATGATATTGTCAGCTTATCCACGAAATATGATGAAAAAGAAAAGGGACATATCATTGTCAAAAAGGAGCGGGGGTGTCGGTAACACCATTTTGCCGACGTCGGCAAAATAGTCAAGCTAAGGAAATTGCCTCGAATTCGAGGTAATAACAAATTTGTTATTGTAATTTAATAACGAATGTGTTATTATAATATTACATCAAAGGGGAACACTAAAGAATGTTCGAAGTTGAATTTTATGAAGACCGAAGCGGCAACGA
>CAZXAC010000304.1:0-2810 GCA_964638335.1 uncultured Lentisphaera sp.
CTTTAACTGTGGCTCCTTCGCGGAGGCAAGCTTCTCATTGAGGTCAAGAATCTTCGAGACAAGAGAAATAATTTGGTCATAACATTTTTTTTCACCCAGGTTGCCAAAATCAATATTTCTTATCGGGAGACTTCTAAGCTCATAAATACGAATTTCAGGAAAAGTTTTGTCTATTCGATTATATTTCTTTCTAAAATAGTATGCAATTAAGGAAGAATTTAAAAGCCCTATCAAATATTTAGCATTGAAGTGATCGTTTGGTTTTACAATTTGAAGTAATTGGCTGGTAACATAATCATTGTTCGTATAGCATCCGATTAATTTCTCTCCCACTATTCGTCGAACTAATATACGCTCTCCTATAAATAAATCAGGCTCACGTGGTGCAGCCAAATTCTTGCCATATTTTAGCCATCTGTTTTTCCAATTAATCGAATATCTATTGATGTCCTTCCCTTCTAAATATTTTCTGTAATCTGATGATTCTTTTTCCCGAGATTCAAAGATCCTTTCTTTTGCATCACTAGCTTTTTGCTGTGGGAAACCTTTTCCCGTTTCATATATTTTTATCCCAAATTTGACGGTGGCATATTTTCCCAATGGAAGAGAGGCTAAATCGATCTTTTTTCGAATATCTACATCTATTTCTGATAGATTGGTGTTAAAAACAGAATATTCGTCAGATCCCCAAAGGCTTTGAGATAATTTCCTTGTCAAGGTAGGGAAGGAAGACACATCTTTTGGGATATAGATAGAGGTCCTATGGCTAGGTTCCGGTCGATCTTTTACAAGTATAGTAATTATAGGCAATACAACAGCCTGAGAAAAAACTTTTATTTGTGAATAATCTGTAATGCTGACTACAGTTGTATGCTCGAGAAAAAATCTCCTCAGTTTTGAACACCCTTTGTTGTTCAACCAAGTATTAGGCGTGATAAATCCAACATAACCATTCTGTGTGGCTAATTTAGTTGCCATCTCCCAAAAAAGGACATACATGTCGAATTGATATTCGGCAACTGAAAACTTTTTTATGAAATAAGAATATTCACATCCTTTCTCTTTATTCCAATCTCTTCCTCCCAAATATGGCGGATTTCCGATTACAACATCGAAGAGAGCAAGCTCTCCATTGCTTGTATTAGAAAAAGGAAACTCGTTTCCCCAATCGAAGGCGTTGACGCGGAGGAGTTCATCTTCGTTGAAGAGGTCGGCTTGTTTGTCCTTATAGAAGTCGGAGCCTATCAGGGAATTTCCGCATTTTATGTTGTTTGCGAGGTCGGGAAGTGCGCGTTCCTGAAAGAGAAGTCCCTGGAATATTTCTTCGTTCTCGCCTTCGAGGACTTTGAGCAGGAGTGAGAGCTTGGTCACTTCGACAGCCTGCGAATCAATGTCAACGCCGTAGATGTGCTCGACGAGTATTCTCTTTCTTTCGCTGATGGTGAGTTTCCATTCGTCGTTTCGGCCTTTGCGCAATCTTGGGTTTTTGCCTTTTGCGAATTTCGCAGGATCGCCTTCGGTGTATTTAGTCAGATGCCAATCGAGAAGTTTCTGATATGCTACGATGAGGAAGGAGCCGGAGCCGCATGCGGGATCTAGCACCCTAAAGGGTGTTCTGCTGTCAACAGTGCGTCCTTCGAGCAATTTTCCGACAGTATTTTCAACGATATATTCTACGATGTATGTGGGTGTGTAATAGACTCCGCCGGCTTTTCGGACTTCCGGTTTGTCCTCGACCTTCGCCTGATGCCCGGGGGTGAGGCGGATCACCTTGCCGAGGAATTTTTCATATACCTGTCCGAGGATGTCCGAAGGCAGAACGGAGAACTCGAAAGGACATTCAGGATAGTAGAGTCCGGCGATGATATCCTTCAGAGGCTTGTCATCTATCGCCATGCTTTGTGTAAGATGGTCCGGCTCCTCGTTTAATCCCTTTTCTGAGCGGAAATGGAAGAGTCCCGAATTGTAGCGGTCGTCCGCACTGCGGAAATATTCGAGGAGCCTCGGATATATTCTATCGCCATTCAGGAAGGACTGCAACTTAGCGTATAGCTCTATGCCGCGGTCTTCGCATATCCTCAGGAATATGATACGGTCTATGGTCTTTTGGACGGCGAAGTTCAGGTCGCGAGTGCTGAACTGCGGATTTCGCAGGGCGATGTTTTTCGCCAGGACATCGCGCCAGTCCTCGATAACCGATAGGAAGCTGTCGTCAACGCCGGCCGTGCCCTTTTTGCCCTTCACCCCCTCGGCGAATTTGTCGAAAGAGCCTTTCAGCACCGCCTCGCGCGAGAATATGGATGCTATTTCGTCCAACCTTTGGGCGTATTCGTCGCATTTGATGTAGAGGACTCTGCCGACAGCCGGGCCGTCGGTCTTGTCCGGTCTGCTACGGCAGTCGTAAACGGCGAACTCCTCGAAGTCGGTGAGGATGCTGAGAGGGAGCTTTGAGGACCAAGCATATCTGCGGAGCTGGTATGCCGGATGCGTGCTGTCCTTGATGTTCACGGAGGGCTTCTTCGCTTCAAGGAAGAACTTGCGGACTCCGCCTATCCTGAAGCAGTAGTCTGGCGCCTCCGTTGCGGAGCCTATCTTTATGGAATCCTCGTGTATTACATCCTTGTATGCCTCGGCGTATCCGCGGGTGTTGTTCAAATCCCATCCGAGCTCCTCGAAGAAGGGGTCTATGAATTCATGCCGGGTCTGCGTCTCGTTGTATTTCGCGCCGGTATAGGATTCGCGGTTGCTGGCGAACCTCTCGACTAACTCTTTTATCTTGGCTGATTCTGGCATCTTTCCCTTTAATCTGA
>CAZXAC010000305.1:0-2763 GCA_964638335.1 uncultured Lentisphaera sp.
AACCAAACTCCCCTTGGGTCCTCTTATCAAATTGACGACTTTTTGCAGAGGCATATCTACAACATCTACCGGTTCCATTCCCTCCTGCGCAACAGCTATGATTCTGTCGCCTGGGTGCAATCTTCCTGACAATGCGGCAGGCCCACCCGGGACAAGACTGACAATTTTTGTGTATCCGTCTTGTTGCGACAAGGTAGCGCCGATGCCGTCGAGAGACAGGCTCATTTGTATGTTAAAATCCTCCACGCTTTTTGGTGACATGTATGCGGAGTAAGGATCATAAGTTGAAGCTAATGCCGTGAGGTAAATTTCAACCTTGTCTATATTGTCGTTTTCTGCGAAAAATTTAAGATAATTCTCATAGCGTTTAACTACTCTCTCCTCCGGTTTGAATGCTTTTATCCAAATCTTCTCATCTGCATCTTTTTTCTTTTTCTTATTGCTTGTTTCGGTTGATTTAAGTATCAGCTTGTATACGAGGATATCGTTTTTTATTTTCTTCTCCCATAGTTCTTCGCGTACGACATCGTTTTCCGGCCAGTCTGCCTCAGAACGATCCGGGATCCATTCTTCATCTTTTTCAAAATTTATCCCATTCTGTATCATTTTTTTTGCAAAAGCATTGAACTGAGAAATTCTATCGGCAGCCATATCGTATACTTTTAGTGCAAAACCAAAATCTCCCCTTAAAACCTGATCATCAAGATTAGTTCTGTCTTGGGAAAATTTATTTATATCGTCTTTGCTGAAATATATTTTCCCCGGATCAAGCATCCTGAAGTATTCATCAAAAAGTTTCCCTGAAACATTATCATCAATTGGGCGACCGAGGTAATGCTCTCTTGCCAATATATTGGCAGTCAACTTTGTGATAACGATTATATCTTGATCCGACAATGGATACTCTCTGCCGTAAGAGAGAAAAACAAAGCAAAATAGGATCAATGTCAGCATTCTCTTAATTGTAAGCATATAAAAAATCTCTCCTTAATCAGTAAATAATTATTAGTTTCGTTTTTGGGACCTTATAATGACGATGTTTTTGGGGAAGCATTAATTCGAAATATTTTCTTCTAGGTCATAAACAAGGGTGGCGCATGCGCCTAGAGAAAGTTTTATCTTCAATCTATATTTGCCGGGTGGAATCGATTTCAATTCTCCTTTTATTGGAATGGGCTTTTTTCGTTCAACATCAAATATGTTGAAAGGCCTAAGTTTATTATCTTTCTCTCCGCTGACTGGATCCAGATATTCGAATCTGAGGTTTGTTCCGATAAAGCCTTCTGGAATGGTAAATTCCCCAGCCTTAAGGGATGGCTCTCCGTCGGCTCCAATCTCTACAGCCGATCCAACGGACAACATTTTGCGAAATTCCTGCGACTCTTCCGAGCAAAGAGGAAGAATAAGAAATAAACCGGCTATTAAACGCACACAAAAGTTTTTTTTCATTGTTTTATTTTTTAATTGGATCCTATCCTGCCAAAAGAATTATTACTCAAAAACGTTAGAAATTTTATCTATCGTGTCTTTAGTCCCTTTTTCGATTGAGGTCCCAAGACTTCCTACTCCAGATACGGCGCTACTGGAAGCTTTTAGTATTTGAGCAAAAAACACATCCAAGGATTCTGCGAAGGAAACTCCCTGATCTTTAGTTCCAATGTCATTTATAACAATATCTGGAAGAGGAATCGGAACGGAGTCACCGCCCAAACCTTTAACACCTGCTCTAACCTCGCTGTTTATTACTTTTATTTCCCTTATGTAAACTTTTTTACTCTTCTTTTTGGGTTCATTTTTTTCCACCTTTTCCTTTTTAGTCGCCTCATCAAGATTTTCTTTTATCCTGCCAATATTGCTCGTAAGTCCCGCTTCATATGTCAACTGCATTCCATCCACCAAAACTTCTTCAATCTCTATGGTGTCAGAAATTAGGCTCATCATTTTTATTTTAACCTTAAAGGTGGCAATCTTAATCGCTGAATCGGTCTGGCAGCCTTCGGGGTTGCCTAGAAAAAAATCATTAATCCGTAATTCGCCAAGAAAAATCTTAAAGTTGGCACCGCCAAGACTTGCTGGCGCTCCGGTAAGAACGGGAACAGTTTGCTCAACAGCAAATTTAGCTACATTGCCTAAAAAGAACTTAATCGTGACGAGAATTACAACTGTCAAAACAATTATTAACGATAAGGCGACAAACAGAATCTTTTTTATTCTTTTTTTGATTGTTTTTAATGACATCTTTTCTCCTTTTGTTATTTACAATTGAACTAGGCATATAACAACAACACGTTCATTGAAAAATCTACACCCAAAAAGCCTATTCCGGACTTTTTATAATTTCATTTTGCTAAGCGATTCTTAACGGTCCTATCAAGGATTTCTTTGGCCGGATACCATATGTTCTCATGCATCACGTAACCATTGTCGTAAAACAGTTTTTTTTCTAGCTCAACTTCTAAGCGCCTTTTTTCTGTTTCGGCATTTCTCTTAAACTGTCTTTCATAATCGAGCTTCTTCTCCGAAACGAGTATATCAATTGCTTTATCCTCAGCTGTCCACTCATTGCGATATTTTATAAAACCGTGGTCTCTATAGTAGTTTTCTTGACTCATTTTGCTTTGAATTTCTTTCCTTATCGCATTTTCCTTTTGTTGAATTTTGGTTTGAAAATGCTTTTTAGCTTTCAAAATTTCTTCCGCAAGAAATTCTTCAGGAGTAAGATAATCATTATTACTGCTTTTTATAAAACCCAACCCCTTAATA
>CAZXAC010000306.1:0-2759 GCA_964638335.1 uncultured Lentisphaera sp.
TAATCAAACTGCTCTTCCGCTTGCATCTGATATAAAATTTCGCGTCTTTCCGCGTATTTCGTAGTTAAAAATGAATTGCATTCATCCGCCTCAGATTTTTCGTTATATGTAGCAATACAGCCTTAATCTTACATATAAAGCCGAGTTATGTAATTTTCAAAAGGAATCATCGGCGCCAGAGCATGTCATTCAGCAAGAAAAACTCCGGAGAAATGCGGCTTGAACTTGTATCTTCCATATGGGGGCACTACAAGGGGAGAGGCATTGAAGAATTGAGAAATTAAAATTACTCGCTCACAATTTGTGGAGGATTTCATTGTTTTTTTTCGAGCATCGACAAGACCGTCCTGTCAAAAAGCCCGTATGCTTCATCTATCGGGTATTCCACACCGGCTCGTAAGATGTCCTTAGCATCACTCCTGAATTCCGGTGAAATTATCTTGTCCTCCATATTCATACGATATTCCTTTGCGGAGACTCTCAAGCCTGATGCCTCCATATATTTCCTGAAGCATTTCACAATCAGCTCGGGTTCCGCCTTCCCTTGAGTAAGAGCAAGCCACAAGTCGAACAGGTCACGTCCCTTGCGCCTCTGGTAAAGCGCCCTCATCTTGGTACCAAGCAATTCCTCCAGCTTGTAGGTTGAAATCTCACAGTCGCCTGTGAACCAGCGGGAGTTCACTGAAAAAGGCCTCTTCTGGATTCCGAGAACGGTAAAATGTTCTCGGGAGTTGATTTCAACCTTCAGCCTCAGCGGCACAGGTGGCGCATCCTCCGACTGCACCTTATAGATGAGATTGATCACTCCCGGCCCTTGCTTACGCTGGGGTTTTCCAAGCCATGGGGAGAGCTTATCGCGCAGTGCATCAAATATCGGACCGATGGGACCGGCTTCGGTCTGAACGAAATCAAGGTCTTCGGAATACCTTGCGGCAGGAAGCAGAAAAAGCTTGTGCAGGGCAGTTCCTCCCCGGAAGGCCAGATGTCTCGCAAGAATAGGATGCGAATATATCTCGACTACGGCCCTGCTGATGATCAGATCCTGCTCGACTTTATCGTTTGCTCTCCACGGGGCACTGCTGTTTTTCCATTCCGAAATAATTAATCCTGGAATCATTATATGTCGCTCTCCACTTTTGTGTTGACGCTGACGTTCCACCGGATGTCCCTTTTCGAGCCCTTTGCCGGCAGGTGAAAGTCAAGCCTTACCGGGTTAGGCTCTTTCTTCCCAATCCATCCAGCCAGTTTTTCCGCTCTGTCCCTGAAATCGGTCTGTTCAATCAGCCAGCCCAGTCTTTGTGCGAGAGAGATGCAATTATCCTTCCTTGCCGTCTTGAGCAATTTTACAGCATCAATCTTTTCACCGAGTTCATTGAGTACTGTCAAAACCCTGCCCAGCCCTCCAATACTTGATGAGTAGCTTAATATGTCAAAAGCGGTTTCCTCCGGTGTTGAAACAGGAATATATCCGGCTGGGCATTTTATCATCTGGACGAATGTGTTTTCAGGATGCTTCTTCCGAAAGAAGCGGATGACGAGATTGCCGCATGAAATTCTCCTTGTCCCGGGTCTAGATGTCACAATGTGATAGGTTTCAGGTCTCTGGTGCGCAGCTCCATGATATACCGCCGCAGAGAGAAGCCCGATATAATACGATCCTCCAATATATTTCATAAGAGCATCAATAAACCATTCGACAGGCACGATTCCTGCCGCCGCATGTTCGGGAGGGACTATTACGAAAAACCCCCGGTATGGCTTGGCCAGCCTTCTTTTTGACTGCATGCGGATGCAGGTTTTAATAAAGGAGTTGGGCTTTATCTTCAGTTCGGAAAGAGCCTCATCCCGAGAGAAATGATAAATTCCGGAAGATTGACGTTTCTCAATCCACTCGGCAAGAGATATCTTTTTTTCTGCACTATTCATTGTTTAGACCATAAAATATAAAATTATTGCATATTATGACACTTATATGCACTTATTGCAAATATTTTATTTCCTTTTTATCACTGATCAATCCACTGCTCCAGTTTGCGGCTCACTGCTTCCCGAGGAAAAACTAATATTTTTATATGGCTGGCATTGCAAAATCGCAATACCTTCCATATAGGAATAATCGGGGCAGTCTAATTTATTCTTTTGATGAGAACGGTGGATCCTATTCTTCAGGCAAAGACAATCATACTGAGCTGCATTCAAAGAGTTCTCATGGTATAAGCTAACCTGGTTTGAACGCAATTCCGCATAAGATGATCAAAAAAAAAGTCCCGTTTCATATTTTGAAACGGGACTTACGGTAAAATAAACCCGGCGCCGTGCTACTCTCCCGCACTCTTAAATGTGCAGTACCATCGCCGCTGAGACTCTTAACGGCCGTGTTCGGAATGGGAACGGGTGTGTCTTTCTCGCTATAGACACCGGGAAAAATATGATTCTTACGGGAGCATCGTCCCGAGGAATCAAAAAGGATGGAGAAAAAGTGGCTGCAACTTCAACTACATTCTTTTCCCGTAGAGGAAGAATTAACTTCCATCTTCGAGAAAAGAATGGTCAAGCCGAACGGCCGATTAGTATCGGTAAGCTGAACACATTGCTGTGCTTGCACTTCCGACCTATCAAGGTGGTGGTCTACCACCGGCCTTCAGGGATATCTAGTCTTCGGACAGGCTTGGCGCTTAGATGCTTTCAGCGCTTATCCTTTCCGGACATAGCTACCCGGCGGTGCCCCGAGGCGGGACAACCGGCACACCAGAGGTACG
>CAZXAC010000307.1:0-2742 GCA_964638335.1 uncultured Lentisphaera sp.
TGCCGCAATACTGAGGGTTGCGGATGCCCTAGACAGATCTCACAATTCAAAATTTATGAAATTGAATGTCAAGTCCGAACCCGGTAGAATCTTGTTTAGCCCTGAATCAAACTGCATGGATTTGGCAGCAGAGAGTCTTGCGCTAAAGACAAAATCTGACCTTTTTATAGATACTTATGGCATAAAGCCGGAGTTCATATGAAGAAAGATTTCATCTTCAATAAAAATTTCCTTATAAACCGCGATTTGAGTTGGATTGATTTCAATTCAAGAGTTCTGGAGGAGGCGCTGGATAGTCGCCTTCCTTTGTTGGACAGGCTTAAGTTTGTCGCAATATTCAGTAATAATCTAGACGAATTCTTTATGGTCAGGGTCGCCGGACTTAGGCAACAGCTTGATGCCGGGGACAAGGGCACTGACGCCTCCGGCCTGTCTGTCCCAGAACAGCTTGAAAGAATAAGAAAAAAAGTGATTGAACTCACCAATACTATGTATTCTCTGTTGAACGATGAAATCCTGTCTGCCCTCAGGAAGAACGGAATTGTCCTTTTGAATAGGAATGAATACGAACAGGCCGATAAAGCGGAATTGTCAAAGATATTCAGAAAAATGATATATCCGGCCCTTACTCCGATAGCGGTTGATCCAAGCCATCCCTTTCCTGTGCTCAATAATTGCGCAATTGAAATAGCGGTGAGATTGAAGCGTCCCGATTCCAATAAGGTCGTAAGAGCTCTTATCGAAGTTCCTTCCGTATTGCCCCGATTCGTGGCAATACCTTCCAAAAGATTTCAGACGAGAAGCAAGGTGTACGCTTACCTAGAAGACATAATAATGGAGTTTGTCGGAGAACTTTTTTCTGGTTGCGAAATTCTTGAAACTATGCCTTTCAGAATAACAAAGGATATGGATTTCACCATAGACGAAGAGGGGGTGGCAGATCTGCTGTCTCACATACAAAAAGAGCTTCTTCAACGCAGGACCCGTAATGCCCTTAGGGTTGAATTTGTGAGGGGAACTGATAGCGCCCTTGAGAAATGGCTGATGGACAATCTAGATGTTGAGGAGGATTCCAAGTATTTTACCGACGGTCCTTTGCATCTGGCGAATTTCTTTGAACTGGTAGGCAAAGAAGCTAGAAGCGGACTTGTGGAGGAGGAATGGACTCCTCTTCCGAATAAATATTTAAGGCACGGTGAAAGTATTTTCTCCGCGATAAGAAGGAACGAAAATATTTCTCTTTTCCTTCCTTATCAGAGTTTCGATCCGACAGTAAGATTTCTGGAAGAGGCGGCCGAAGATCCTGATGTTCTGGCGATCAAACAGACTTTGTACAGAGTCAGCGGTAATTCCACTGTGATTCAGGCTCTTCAACGCGCGGCGGAGAACGGGAAACAAGTGACCGTAATAGTGGAACTCAAGGCAAGATTCGATGAAGGCAACAATATCATATGGGCTAGAAAACTTGAAAACTCCGGAGCCCACGTAATATATGGCATCCCCGGACTCAAAATACACTGCAAGGCTCTCATGATCATAAGAAAAGAGCAGGCCGGAATCAGAAGATATCTACATCTCTCCACTGGAAATTATAATGACAGGACCGCAAAGGTCTACACTGATATCGGATATTTCACTGTTGATGAAGATATGTGTTCGGATATTTCTGCATTGTTCAACGTTATGACAGGGTATTCGACCGCTCCATCTTCGTGGAGAAAGATTGCCGCCTCTCCGACAGATCTAAAAGAGAGATTTATTTCAATGATCGATAGAGAAGCTAGGCTTTCTTCGAAGCTGAATCCAGGCAGAATTATCGCAAAGATGAACTCCCTAGTGGAGCCGGAAATAATAGAACATATCTACAAAGCCGCTTATGCCGGAGTCAAGATAGATCTGATAGTAAGGGGGATATGCTGTCTGAAGCCGGGAATCGAAACGGACAATATCAGAGTGATAAGCATAGTTGATAGATTTTTGGAACATACTCGAATATACTATTTTGCGAATGGCGGCAATCCTGAATACTATCTTGCCAGCGCCGATTGGATGCCGAGAAACTTGTATAGGCGCGTCGAAATATTATTCCCAGTCGAAGACTCTGCGACAAGAAATATGATCGATGAAATACTAAGGGTCCAGCTCAACGACAAGATGAAAGGACGCCTGCTGCAGCCATCCGGTTCTTATACGGAGAGCGATAAGGCGGGGAAATACGACTCAAGAAGAAGCCAAAAACTCACCTATGAGTTACTCAAAAGAGATGGCTTGGATAAAAGGACGGCCGGGGAACTAAAAGCCTTTTCTAGGACAAGCATCTGAACGAATTTCGAAAAATACCATTCAATGACCCCCATAGAAAGAGAATAAATGTAGATAATATTAAATTTGTAATTTTCTAGAAAAGAATTGGAATGAAAATGAAAGAGAAAGATATAAATAAAACTCAAAAATATGTCGCCCTTGATGTCGGCAATTGTTGTGTCTACGTGAGCAATGATGAATGCCTCAGACGTATCGGGGTGAAGCATTTGGAAGATGTTCCCAAGGAATTCCTTGACGTATGCGCTAGGCTTGAGTGCGGATTAATATCGGAAAATGATTGGCTTAGCGAATTTCGCAAAGTTACTGGAGGTCGTTTCCGTGACGACCAACTCATTGAAGCATGGAATTCCATAATCGGAGAGGAGATTCAGGGAATGGCAGAAGCCCTAAAGGAAATAACGTCCTTGGGCGTTAGGG
>CAZXAC010000308.1:0-2738 GCA_964638335.1 uncultured Lentisphaera sp.
CATAAAAAGGGCTAATCAGACGATATGGTACGAAATGAAACAGAGTATTGACTAACTTTTCTATTTCATCATCTTGTGAGTTGTTAAGTAACTCTAGAATCTCCGTTCTTTTTGCTATTGAGGGGAGTTCATACTTACTGTGAATATATTCTATAATTGCATACAGGTTGTCTAAATATCCAAGTTTCAATTTGTACTCTGTAACCATATACCAAGCAGCAGCAATCATCTCATAGACAATCTTACGGAACGGAATCTCCTGTTCCCCCATTTCAACTAAATCCACCACGGCCTTGAACCAAAATAGTTTATAGCTCAGTGTCAAGTATCTGTCACTCAGAATCTTTTCTAAAACTATTACATCTATTTTATCATGAGGCGGGAGAGTATCCATTTTGTTATCCTATTGCTATTTAAGTCAGTTATTTCGCCACACCAGTCAAATAAAGTGTCAGTCGCAAAACACACCTGCTGAAAATCAAGCAATGGCAATGGTGTAACGTAACGGCGTCACGAATGGTGCTGGTCACCATTCGTAAAGTATTACTGTATATTTTATATTTTACAGGATTTTGCTACCATTTGCAAAACTATAATGTAAATTCTTATAAATTGTGTATCCGCGGAACAATAAGGGATTCTGTTGGCCTACTTCTATCTATTCGAGAGGCTACAAATCAATTTTATTATACAAGATTGCGCATATATGCGTAGACGAGATAATTTCTTTGTCAGTTAGTTTGTCCCTCTCACATGATATGCTTAACTTTTCGCCGACATCGAACGCTGCCTTGTCGAATACGGTGAGGTATACAAGTCGTGTGCAATGTGTGTCTCGGATCATCTGCAACGTGTGATCGTTGATCTTTACATACTCAGCAAAATTGGTAATGATGCTTGCGCCATAATAAAAAACCAATCCCTCTTTATACATCATCAAATGATTCGATGTGGTATCTGAAAAGCCCGTGAAAATCCTTTATCGCCACGGTTCAAATGTTCCGGTTTAATCATGGCTGGCTCCTCTTTTATTACCACCTTACAATTCGCCGCAATAACTTGCATTAATTTGACTAAACGTTCCTCAACACCTTCTCCATCGCCTTCCCCTTAGCCAGCTCGTCCACCAACTTATCCAACCAGCGCACCTTCTGCATAAGCGGGTCTTCGATTTCCTCGACGCGAATTCCACAGACTACTCCGGTTATTTTGGAAGCGTTGGGGTTCATCTGAGGGGCTTCGGCAAAGAAGGTTTCTATATCCACTTCTTTGTCGATTTGAGATTGCAATCCCTGTTCATCGTAGCCCGTCAGCCACTTGATAACGGTATCGACTTCCTCTTTCGTGCGTCCTTTACGCTCGACTTTCTGGATATACAGAGGATAGACTTTGGAGAATTTCATCTTATAAACTCGTTCATTTTTCACTTGTATCCCTCCATTCGCTTCGGCCTTCTTGCCTGGGCTCTTCTTAACAGTATCTTAGATTATTCTCTCTTCGATCCAATCTTTTAGAACAAGAGCATGATTATAAATTGTGTTTTTTGACGCATATAACAGAGTCACATTGCCTTCTTTCAACTTTCCTTTTAACAGATCGATAAATTCAACTGCGGCCTCGTTGTTATCCAGCTCAAAATAATAACCCGCCTTGAAAAGATTCATGGTTTCTTCGTTATGGCTAAATGTCTTTCGAAGTGCAGTGCTCGGCGCTATTTCCTTTGCCCATTTATCAATATTTATTCTTTCTTTGCTTATTCCCCTTGGCCAGAGCCGGTCTACCAGAATTCTGAAACCATCATCTTCAGTAGCTTCATCGTAAACCCTTTTGATCTTAATCCCATACATGCTTCTGCTCCTTCTCTGTTCACCAGGTGATTACGCGATGGGTTTATCCATGTATAATCTTACATAAGAAAATAACCACCATTCAAGGCAATGTTCCTTGATGGTGGTTTACAAAATTCTGAGCCAATCGCGGCTACCATACAGGATTCTTTCAACGTCAACTACCTTGTTCTTCTCATCGATGGAAAAGAACACAACATATTTCTTGACATTTAGTTTCCTATATCCCAATTGGGACAGGCGTTCGTCTGCGACCAGAGGACAACGCTGAGGCAAATCTGATAGACCAGTCATTGCTTCTTCAAGAAGCTCCATCATATTAAGCGCCGATATGGGAGCCGACAATTGCGAAGCAATATATCGGACAATGTCCCTGAGGTCGCTTTCTGCCGGTTTGGATATGTCCACTCTATATTTCGCCATCGGAGATGCCCTTTTTTATTTCCTTCATGACATCCTGAAGCGGACGCTTCTTTCCGTCTTTGACAGCTGTCCTGCCTTCATCCAGAAGACGATAAAGTTCCAGCTTACCGCTTAGAGCTTCGTACGTTTCAATACTCATGACCGCCAGATCCCCCTGTCCGTTTTTTGTAATGAAAACGGGTTCGCGGCTTTCATGGCAGAACGTGGAGATCTCATTATAGTTATTGCGCAGGTCGGTACTCGACTTGATGTTTGGCATATTCTCCCCTCCTTATTCTAAAGATATTATGTCAGAATTTCTTTAGATTGTCAAACCGCTCCGGCCTCCACTCTCTGCCACGACCGATCGTCAATTCACACTATACTATATTTAGCTAAACATTATGGTTGGCTTATGGCTTCTTTTGTACGTTTTCAGCTACACGAAACCTGACGATCTTGTCTATCAGGTCATATGGGATGGGTTTA
>CAZXAC010000309.1:0-2736 GCA_964638335.1 uncultured Lentisphaera sp.
CCCGGGCGCGGGAAACTTTTAGCCGCCGGGCGAGATCTGCGCGAGTTTGTATTCGTTCGGATCGCATTATCTCAAGATATCTTTTCGCCGTCTCGATGCCCTGATTCCGTTTTTCCTCCTTATTCAGCCCTAATTTCTCGTTTTCAATTATAGAACCGTCGCTACCATTGCCAGAGCTACCGTTATCTTTCTTTATCTTGTATTTTTTACCGTTTTTCTGGTATTGGGGAAGAGGAAACTCAACGATTTTCAGGGAATTTGGTTTATCTACAGCGCCCGGCCCGGGGAGCTTGAATCAAAAAAGCCCTGAAATTCAGGGCTTTTTTAGTTTAACAGCACCGATCCGAACGATTCAAACCACCAACTCTAAAAATCCCGCACCCTCACAGCCTTTTTCACCCCCTCCGCGCTCGGTCTCTTCGTCTTGTTCCTCTCCCATTCACGAAACCGCGCTCTCGCAACCCCGCAAACATCCCTCTTCGTCATCCCCCTTCTCCCGCGTATTCCGCTCTCTGACTCTCTCATTCTCTCTTTAACATCTTTCGCTGTTTTACAGGCTCGGTTAACAGTAAGAGCGTAGCGATTTCTACGCCAATCAGATCAAGACAGGTTTTAGAGAGAACTTCTTTATGTCCATAAAAATCAATTTGAATTGGTTTCAGTTGCGAAAGTGCTCCATTTGAACTATTCTCATACTAAGCTGCTGACTGTCATGAGATATATCACGAAGACAGCATCAAAGGCTTTTTACATAGACAAATGTTTTATTGGCGTCTTACCCGTACCGGGTCATTATGGACATAATTAGAAAAAATATCGGTATTGATTTCAAAACAGAAGCCGTTCATTTTTACCTTGCTCAGATTCCATCGAGACCAAACAATATTAATCACACGCTGAATAGTGAATACACTTCGTCGACAATAAAAAGCATTCTTTCGTTTGTGGTCACCTCGTTTCGCCAAAACCCATTTCATTTCTTGGTATTTCCAGAAATATCAATTCCCTACGCTCATCTATATGACACAATTTCATTCATCCAAGATCATTTCCCAATAAATACAGTTACAATACTTGGCATCGAACTTATCACGGTGGCAGATTGCATGGAGCTTGTTGAAAAACTTGATATTAGAGATAAGCGTGTCATCGCTTTATTAAAGAACGCAGACAAATCAAAACTAACAAATCCTTGCCTTACCATAGTTAAAACAAATAAGTCGAAATGCATGTTTCATATCCAGTTTAAAGTTACCCACTCAAAATATGAAGGCAATCTAAAGAACGATATAAATCTATTACAAAGTGATTTTGTCTACCATTTTTACAATGACAAACTAAGCTTTATAACACTTGTTTGTAGCGATTTCTTTAACAGGCCATCGGGCTCGATATTTAGGATTATTGATGAAATCGATTTCAAAATATTCAAATCAGGACAAACTCTGGATTTTCTAATAAATATTCAATACAATCCGTTGCCTGATCATGAATTGTTTTTGCATAGTCTTAATAGAATTTATGACGATGGCTATAATCAGCAGGGTAATCTATGTACAATCTTTCTCAATTCAGCCATGCCTGATACGCATAAAGGCGGACTTAGCAAAGTTCTTTTTTATAAAAACAGACGCATACCAGAAAAGCAGCCGTTAAAGCAAATTGATGCTCCTGTTGTTGGATATGAATTCTCCGAAGCCAATATGTTGATATACTTCTCATTTGATCGTTTGTTAAAGTCGTGGGACATAAACAGGGATGCATATCCTCTTCATTATGATTGCTATAATGTTGGTAACAAAATTGAAAAATATTGCAACGATGAAAACATACGATATATTTCACCTTTAGAAAAGGAAGCATTTCTGGATTTTGACACATATGAAGCACTTTCACACAGACTATCAAATATTGGTAATTTTGCAAAATCTATAGACTGGTCAAAAAGAGCACTTTCGTACTGGGAATCGAAAAAGAATTATCTTAAAGCAGCATCTCTTTGTATTTTTATAGCTATTCAGTATAGACATCAAGGGCAATTCCGGGATTCGATTAAATATTATTTATCGTCTGAACAGCATCTTCTAAACGTGACAGATGATTCATTTGAGTTCTTTCTTCTAAAGTTACGAAATAAGGCAGGAAGAATAATGGTCGAGGATTACTTGACAAACGGCGACTGCCTTAAGGCAAATAATGAATATATAAAGCTCATTAATGAAATGGATATATTTCTTTCATCTAAGAACAAAATTGATTCCAAATATATAAATAAAGTTAAGTTGTACAGGTTGCATGCATTGCGGCAACAGGCTGAGATGTTGAGAATAATTGGCAAGTACAGTGAGTCGTATGACTTGTTTGAAAAGATATATTGCGACTACATATATGTCCATGCGGAAGAGAAGGCATATTCTGTTATGGGTCAAGGTGATTCACTTAGGATGCTTGGTGAATATGAGAAGGCAATTGATAGATATGCAGAGGCAGAGTATTATGCACGTGAAAAGGGAAACAAGCGTTTGCTCGCTCGTATTCTGCGAAATATGGCTGAACTGAATCGTGCAAAAGGTATTACAATCAACGCCGACGATGCGATTATAAAAGAATTAGAAGGACTTACGAAGGATTCGAATTATTTGTTTGGTAAGATTTATTATTATCTCATACTAGGGGGGGCATATCTAAGTAATTCAACAGACCAAGCCATGAGTCATTTCTTAATGGCAAAAGAAT
>CAZXAC010000310.1:0-2727 GCA_964638335.1 uncultured Lentisphaera sp.
CGAACACGGTAAAAACAGTTACTGCAGTTGGAGTTACAGATATCAAAATCAAAAACGATACCAATAGCATGTGCAACACTACTTGTTCCATACAGGGCGATGGTCTTCCCCACAAGCTTCACCGCAGTGGGAAATACAGGCTCATGGCTGGTGGTGGCAAGTGGGGTGGTTCTTCCGAACTGGTGTGGAATGCCAGCGGTAGTACGGAGGAGAAATTCGAGATTACGCCTTTTCCTTCTGTCCGTCGCCGTTATGGAGACAAGGATCCCGGCGAAGTGACGAAAATAAAAGTCAAAGGTGCCAATGGCGTGGTATACAAGCTGAAGATCGAAAAGGTCTCTGGCGAGGGTGATGCCTCCTTCGATGCGGCGGGGACTCAAAAGGAGATAGACTACACCGGAACTGGTGTACAGACCGATCTTCTTCTTTACGGTCTCAAGGAGAGCACGGAGGAGCACAACATCAAGATCACAGGAAGCAAGGACGGAAAAATGCTTGACGAACAGAAGTTCATAGTTTTCAGCGAGATAAAGGTTGACTGGACTTCTGATGAAACCCAACACAAGGATACAGATGCCAGTTGTGTTTTATGTGCGCATCAAGCTGGTGTGCCACCAGCACACCGACATCATTCAGAACCACCGGAATGGAAAGAGAAAATGCCGTGTGATCATGTAAGTTTCCATTCTGCTTGCAAGCATTGCAGAAGGTATTGTGCTAGATGTTGCATGAAGGTTATCAAGGAACGGGGATGTCGTCAGGATGATTTTAGGAATTATGCTGATAATGGGACCAGACGGACAACGGTTGAGGAAAATCACGGGCAATTTTTTGAATCGAATTGGGCAACAAAATATGGATTTGGCCAGCTCCATAAAAGAGGACAAGGAGTAAGTTATGAATCGGTTTATAAAAAGCTCATTGACCAAAAGGGAAAAGAAAAAGCGATAGTGCATTTTGCGCATCATTGTCATAATGTTGCTGCCATAAAGCAAAATATGGATGATGGCACGATATCTCCTAGAGAGTTGTACTTTTGGGATCCGGCAGATGCTTCATGGAGTTGGTCTCCATTTGTTGGCGATCTTTATTTATATCTAGTAAATTAAAAATGGAGTTGCCATGAATATGTTAGTAGGACTTATTATTGTGTGCATGTTATTTTTCTCCGATGTTCGTTTGTATTCATCTGAACTTGCGATCACAGAGATATGTATTGAGGATACAAGAGATGGGTTTCCATCATGGATTGAGTTAAAAAACGACTCCAAAAATACAATTAATCTTAAGGGACACAAAATCTTAAGCAGAGGAAAGCTTTTACATGAAATTAAAGAGGATTTTAATATAAAATCTGGTGGCTATCTTATCATAGCATTTTATAAGTCGGATCGGGTATGTTCTGATTTTGAAAAACCAGTACCAATAGGAAACTCAATACTGAATATTCTAAATAGTAATGTTTTTGAGGAAAAACTCAATGATGAAACTTTTCGAGAAGATGAATTCGGATATCTTAATAGGATCGCATTTACGTTGAAATTGCGAGATATAAAAGAAATTATAGGCGATGATCCTAATGGGGCTGTGGAAATTGAAAATGAGAATGATATGTACGCATATTATCCTCATTGCCTATCGCAATGTCAACCAGATCTGTACAAACTATACGATAACTTTGCGCATGAGCATTGTTTAAAATATAAACTTCCATTATCGAGCAAACCAAGATTCATATTCAGTTTTTTTAATTCGTCTTTGCATTCGGGGCAAATTTCGATGATTTCCCCTTCGGGTGAGGAGAAAGCCTCAGTTTCCTGGACAAATGGAATGTATTCGAAAGTCCAGTCCGACATTAAGATATTCCGTGACATATATCTTATCAAAGCAGGACCACGATATCTGGGTTATGAAAGAAAATGGTTACATCATTCATTCTCTCCATTTCTTCCTATTATTTCTGGATATTGTTCGAGTCCGGGCAAAGAACAGAGCACAAAGCCATTCATGGATTTAAAGCTCGAAGTATCAGATGACAATCCTACAATAGCGGGAAAGCATGAACTTCGGCTGACATTTCAATATGTTGCAAGTTTCCTGCCTTCTACGTGGGGTTATGAATTTGAAATAAGCTCTGACAAGGAATTCAAAAACGTTTTATTTAAGAAAGAAGAGAAACCGGCTGACAGGAATCCAACCCTTACTCATTTCTATTTTAGTTTCACCACGGCCGACTACGAGAATATGATTCTTCGGAATCCCAAATTATACTATCGTGCGCGCCGTGTTCTGCCGGACGGCTACAAGACGGAATGGGCTGGGGGCGAATGCGGAGAACTGCTAAGGAAGAGATATACGAACGCGAAACGGTATAAGGAATTCTTGGAGATGGAAAAATATTACACGGATGAAGTCAATCCTCGTTTGGACGATAAAAAACGTCTTGAGGACGAGCTCAAGAGACTTGAAGCTATCTTGACCAAGGAGAAGAGGAAAGAGAAGATCGCCGAGTTGCGATCGCAGATAAACGAGCAACGAAAAAAACTTGATGAGGCTACTCAAGAATATAAGAAACACAGCGATGAGTATTGGCGGATGGGCAGAGAAATAAAAAGAAAATACTATCCCCCTTCATCTAATAACTGATCCTTGTTGTCATATGAGGGCTTCAATCTCTTGCGATTTTTGCGAGCGATACGGTGTCACTGACAGTCAGGAAGGGCAATG
>CAZXAC010000311.1:0-2701 GCA_964638335.1 uncultured Lentisphaera sp.
GTTATAATGATCTGCCTCGGCTATGGTACAAGAGTAATAGCTCGCCATCAAGCATATAAAGACACGAAATTATTAAAGATTGCAGTAATTCAAGCGGACATCCCCCAGTGCAGATTGCCTACTGAAGAGCAGGCTGTATTTGCCCTAGAAAAACATCTTGAACTCACTGAGCTTGCAGCATTATCCAATCCCGATATGGTTGTCTGGCCGGAAACAGCAGTGCCTCTGCCATACCGTTCATCTCATCCAGTCTCCATAAAATATCGGCGAGAGATAAGCAGAATCTCAAAAGAAAAAGGGATTCCATTCCTTATTGGCACAATAGATTATGGAGATGTACCATTCGAGAAAAGGTCTCCGGATGAGATACCTGTCCACAATAGCGCTATCCTCGTGGGGAAAGATGGGGATATAGTAGAAAAATATCACAAAGTGCACCTGGTTCCATTCGGAGAATATACGCCCTTTGGAGACCACTTTTCAAAACTCAAGAAATACTTTGGGATGGGCAGAGACCTCACTCCTGGGAGAGATTATACCATTTTCGAACTTCCAAACGGTTTAAGCGCCGGAGTCAATATATGCTTTGAGGACATATTCCCAGATATATCTAGGAAACTGACGAAGAAAGGCGCCGAATTGATATTTGTTCTCACCAACGATGCTTGGTATCCAAAAAGTTCGGAACCGGAGCAACACTTTTCGCACTCAATATTCAGGGCGATTGAAAACAGGCGAAAAATAGTTCGATCCGGTAACAATAATTTCAGTTCTGTTGTATCGCAGATTGGAACCGTCGAAGATGCCATTACGCACACGAAAGATAAAAAGGGAGAAAGCATAATTCCATATCCTTCAAAGAAAACTAGGGGATATGGAATATTTCAAGTTGAAACTCCCTTGAGACAGAAGACCAGTTTCTACACCAAGCACGGAGATGTATTTATAATGGCCTGCTCGTTGTTACTTCTCCTGTCCTGTATTGAAATTTTATGGAAATGGAAAAACTACAGACAGGAATTGGCTCAGGCTTTTGACAAGAAAGAAATATAGGAAAAGACTGATCCCAATATGAAGACTGAAAGGGCAGACATACTAATTTTCAAAAAGGGACTTGCAGAATCGAGAGAGGATGCGAAAAGACTTATCATGGCTGGGAAGGTAAGGACGGCCAAGGACAGGATTGTTTCCAAGCCATCAGAAGAGATCGCTAATGATAGTGAAATATTAATTGAACATCATGACGAATACGTTGGGAGGGGCGCATACAAACTTCTTCCAGCAATACATAAATATCCTCCGTCAAAAAAACCCTTCATCGCCGCAGACATAGGAGCCTCAACCGGAGGATTCTGCGATGTCCTATTGCGGAATGGGGCTAGAAAAATCTATGCTGTTGATTCTGGCATCGGACAACTCCATCAAAAGATAAGGTCCAGGACTGAAGTGATATCTTTGGAGAAAACAAATGCCAGATACATATCGAAAAAAGAGATCCCGGACAACCTCGACGTAGTCTCTATAGACGTATCATTTATATCAGTCAAAAAAATTCTCCCGGCAATAGCGCCCTTGCTATCCGACGAAGCGACTATTTACGTACTGGTAAAACCACAATTTGAGGCCGACAGAAAAGAGATCCGCAAAGGTGGCGTTGTCAAAGATCCGGCCATAATTGAAAGATGTGTTAGGGAAATTGCGAACTTAGCTGAAAAAACTTTTGGTTGGAAAACTTTGGAGTGTATTCCATCTCCTATAAGCGGACCAAAAGGAAACAGGGAACAACTTCTTGTTCTCAAAAAAACAATCTGACAAACTCCATATCTGCGGGAAGAATCTTTTTGGCTCGGATTTCGCCCGGTTTGAGCCATTCGACCTGTTGTCCGTCAAGGGGATTCAGGACAGAACCCTCTACCCAAAAAGCCCTAACGAAGAAGATCTCAACGCTTTTCCCCGTATAATCATAACTTGCTCTAAATATAGTATCAAGCGCGATAATTCTTGTGTCAAGCTCTTCTAAAATCTCCCTTTCCGCGCACTCCGCCGGACTTTCTCCAGGATGAATTTTCCCTCCTGGGAATTCCCAGTAACCTCTGAATTCGCCTTCCGCCCTAGAGGAGATCAAGATACTTCCTGAATGCCTTATCACGGCGGCGGCAACCTGGATTCGAGACGAGAACGGATGGATCATTTCTCCCCAACAGAAGATACTTTTATGGTTGCTGGGCTTACAGACAAAAGCTTGACATCGTTTTTCGAAATATGGCACTCCACTTTCAATTCCTGCTCAGACGACGGAGCGTCCTTTTCCAATTTTATAAACGGAGCTATCTCTCGTCCATCCATGGTCTCTATGATGCTTTTTGGACCTGAGACAGTAACATCGACATTGGTAGGCAACATCCTCCTTACGGATGCTGGGAAATCCGAACCCGACATGACCGATATTGGAAGCCCTCTGAATATTCTTCTTTCATATTTTCTGTATATCTCCACCCCAGCAAGCAATTTATTCGGAACAAAAGTCAGCCTTGGATTTCCAGCATCAACGGTAACAGTCCTTTCAAAGTCTTCCTTTATGGCAGGGTCCAGAATTATGTGTTCAGTCTGGGTCTTTGTTAGGACTTTAAGATAAGTTTCCGGACCATACACCAACACCGAAGGTGGGCTGATCTTCACTTCTCCGCAAGCAAAATCATCA
>CAZXAC010000312.1:0-2691 GCA_964638335.1 uncultured Lentisphaera sp.
AATGACCATGAAGGCCGTAGGCAGAGCCGCAGGCTCAATGGTTAATGAAGTTAGAAGACAGTTCAAAGAAAAACCAGGCATTATGCAAGGCAAGGATAAGCCTGATTACGCTCAGTGCGTGGAAATATCCACAGCAGGAGCCCAAAAAGAAATGTTGATTCCATCACTTCTCGCAATAATAGTCCCTGTCGCTACGGGCTTGGTCCTTGGAATAGCTGGAGTGATAGGTCTACTCGCGGGAGGTCTTGCAACAGGATTCGTCCTCGCAACAATGCTTAATAATGCTGGCGGGGCATGGGACAACGCCAAGAAACATATCGAGAAAGGAAACTTTGGCGGCAAAAAACTTGCTGACGGCAGCAAGAACCCTGTTCACGCCGCGGCAGTCATCGGGGACACCGTAGGCGATCCTTGCAAGGACACCTCAGGACCATCACTGAACATCCTCATAAAGCTCATGAGCATGGTCAGCATAGTATTCACGCCAGTGGTCATAAAATTCTCCCCAATGATAAAAGGCGCAATTGTGGAATTGCTCGTAAAGTAGGTAATATCATTAGACTCATCACAAGAGCGCCGTCTTCGGACGGCGCCTTTTTTTTAAGATCATGCGATTCCATATAAGAACATACGGATGCCAAATGAACATCCGCGACTCCGAGGCTGTGTCGGCTCTGCTTAGATCCGCAGGACACTCGGAGTCAGAAAGCATTAATGATGCCGACATCGTCCTCCTCAACACATGCAGCGTAAGGGATTCGGCAGAGCGTAAGGTTGAAGGATATCTTTGGAAACTGCGCTCCTGGAAGGACGAGCGAGATGGCAGAATTTTATGCATCGTAGGATGCATGGCACAGTCCGGAGGAGATGATTTACTCGCAAAATTCCCGCACTTGGACATAGTGGCAGGGACATCCCGCATAGCAAGAATCCCAGAAATGATTTCCAATGCAAGCCTCGGGTATGGAAGATTCTCAGACACAAACGATGACAAAACTCCATACGACGACATGTCAACACACACTTTGGGCAACGGAATTTCGGCCTTCATACCCGTCATGAGAGGGTGCTCCATGAATTGCAGCTACTGCATAGTCCCCCAAGTGAGGGGAGGAGAAAAAAGCCGACCTGAGGAAGAAATCATCAAGGAGGCAAAAGAACTTTCCGACAAGGGGATTAAAGAGATTTTCCTCCTCGGACAAAACATCGCCGCATACGGTCTTGACGGCGTAAGAACAAAAACTGAAAAATCTCCTTTCGCAAAACTCCTCGCGAAAATCGCAAAAATAGAAAATGTAAAAAGGATAAGATTCACTTCACCGCATCCTGCCAGTTTCAACGACGAATTGATAAACGAGGTTTGCGAAAATCGCAAAGTATGCGACTCGGTTCATATCCCGCTCCAATCCGGATCCGACAGAATTCTCACCTTAATGCAAAGGAAATATTCTTCTTCCGATTACATGCGGATAATAGAGAAACTCGTCTCAGGAAGACCGGCAATATCTTTCTCCACGGATGTGATTGTCGGATTCCCGGGAGAAACCGATGAAGATTTCAACGACACGAGGAAGATTTTACAAACCGTCGGATTCGAACAGGAATTCATATTCAAATATTCCAAAAGGAAAAACACCCCGGCGGCGGAAATGAACGAACAGTTGCCGGATAAAATCAAAGAAGACAGAAATCAAATCCTGCTTGAAGATCTTAAGAAGAGAGTACTCAAAAAAAATAGGGATACTCATGGGAAAACTGTTGAAATACTTTTGGAATCAGAAAGCTCAAGAGGCAATAACCGTATGATCGGAAAAACTTCTTCAAATAAAACCGTCATCGTTGAAAAAAAACAGGGATTCAAAGTCGGAGATTTCGCAAATGCCCTCATCGAAGATAGCACCCTCGCGGCACTTTACGGAATTATAATCTGACACAGATAACATTTTTGAATTAACGTGATATATTAGCCCGGAAATTTACTTGCCTCTTTTGCGCGGGTGGCGGAACTGGCAGACGCGCCAGACTTAGGATCTGGTGGAGAAATCCATGGGGGTTCGAGTCCTCTCCCGCGCACCATTCTTCCAGTAGAAATCGCGGCGTTCCGCAGTAAGGCGAAATGATTTGTCAGCGTCCTTTTTCTTCCTTATTCCTTCGGAGTCGGAATCGGTATCGGAATCCAAATTACGCTAAAGATGCGATTGGCAAGCTCGCTATTGACAATTTCTTTCCGGATCCCGATAGCTACATGTCCCCCATAGCTCAAAGTACGCTAATACCACGATCAATCTAGCCCGCATGTTTCATGAAAAATGATCGTAGGACTACGAAACAGTATCCCTCAAAGGAGGGCGGGTTTTCCAACCCGCCTTATGACCAGCGTCTTATACGACGCAGAGATTAGCCTGAACTAGAGAGATAGAAAAATTGGCACAGCAAGATTGAGTTGCGTTCAAAGAGGCAGTAGATGTTGCGAAATATTCAGACGCAGAATTCATGAACGGACAAGCAACTACCTTGCAAGAAAATTCAATCAAATAAATCCGACTTGATTTCATGAGCATTTGAATCCTGATCTTCTTCGCAGCCGGTTCCTAGCATCTCCTTCACTGTCTTGAAATGCATTTTCACCGCAGTCGGAAGAATTTCCGGCCCTTTTTCCTCTAGGAGAGTCTTGAGCGCTTTTTTCGCCTG
>CAZXAC010000313.1:0-2682 GCA_964638335.1 uncultured Lentisphaera sp.
CGCGCGTCGAAGCGGGCGCGTTCGCGCCTCCGCTCCGCCGCGCTCATGTGAAAAGGTGTTGCGAAGGGGTTATAACGATAAATCTATTATCGTATTTCAGTAGGATAATATAAAATGACGACTCAAGGACGCTTGGGCAAAAAAACACAATTACAACATAATGATTCACAAATCTCGCTTTTGCAGTCTCCAACGGTTTCCCGCGATTTTCAATTTTGCTTCTGGTAATGGATCGTTTTTCCAGCCAGCGTCAAAGTCAATGTCATGCGAACGAGGCAATTGTGTTTCTTCAAGTTTCTTAATCAATATTCTTGAAGGCAACAATGTTGCTTGTCCAACAAATATTGCTTCTCTCCTTCTAAGACTGGACAATACACTTGTCAGCCCTGCGAGCGAGTCGGGGAGGATGGCTCTAACATGCTCTCGGTCAGAATCATTGGTGATTCTCATAACGATCCATGAGTTGCACTGAGACAATACAGTAGCTTCAACTTCGCTTGGACGCTGAGATACAAGCATGAGACCTAAACCATACTTACGTCCTTCTTTAGCCAATCTTCGTATCGCCTCTTGTGCCGCCTCATATTGCGCTTCGCCTCTATTTGGAACATACCGATGAGCTTCTTCACAAACAATGAGAACCGGAGACTGCTCACGTTCTTCAACAGTTTGCCAAACTTTGACATAAAACAAAGTCCTTGCTATGGCAGAGCTTGCCGTGCCTGCAACTTCGTTAGGAACGCCAGAAAGATCAACAACACGCATCGGATTGCCTTCTCCTAAAAACTGTGATATTACTGAAGGGAAACCATCTGTTTGGCCATCCCAATCTTCCATCATGAACTTGATTCTTGCATCAGATCTCAGAACTTCAAGCTTCTGCAATATCGAATTCCATGAGTCTTGTTTGCTTGCGGCTGAAGGCTTGTCTGTATCTGTATCAACTGCCTTTTGAAATTGATCCAGAGAGTATGGTATAGGTGAATCGACTGTAATCTTGTTGTAATCGACGCCAATTTTATGAGCTCCGTTTTGTCTGCAAGTCAGTAGTGCTCGCTTCACTATGTTTGCTTGTGATGTCGCGACAAATTCTGTTTTCCCTATCAGCAAAGACACCGTCTCTTGCAGATTAAGAAGCCAATAAGGAAGCGACAATGTTCCCTCATCAGTTGATAATCTCTGGTGGTACGGAAATGCTTTTCCATATTCATTGTGAGGATCAAGCAACACTATTCGAGGGTTCCATTTTTCATAACCTAGTTCTTCTCCTCGCATCAATATCGCATGAAGGACTGCTGAGACAGTGCCTGATTTTCCTGACCCAGTAGAGCCAAGCACAGCTGTGTGCTTACCCAACAACTCATTCATATTGGCGTATGCTGGAGTGCCACCAGAGCCAACATGTGCGCCGATTTCAATAGCTGCTCCTGTACTTTCTCCGAATACATATTTTAATTCTGCCCTCGGGGTAAGATATACCTTCTGTTGGGGAAGTGGGAACTTTGACACTCCTCTTTCGAAATGAAGTTTCCATCCTTGATCAGTTGTAGCGCTCTCATTTATCCATTCTCCTTCACCGAAAAGATCGGCTTCAATCACACGGGCTGTTGAGGTTGCGTCTAGAGGTAGTCCTTTTTCTCTTTGGTATTCTGTCTTCATCCGAAGGCGGCTCACGTATCCATAAATAATGGTTTTGCTATAGTGAATTCTTACGATTGAACCGAACTGTCCAATAGGATATATAATTCCTCCATAAATTCGAGATAGTTCAGCAAGTTGAGAATCCAACTCTGCAATAATGTGAGTTCCGTCAACTTCGATGATTGTTCCAATAGCAAGATTCTCAATGGGCTCTCCATGTTTCTGATACGTTTTCATTATCTTTCACCTCCGATCAATCGCGCTATGATTTCAAAACGCCACCAAGGCAACTCATCTACGGTTTTTATTTCAGTATCAGCATGAAAAAAACCGTGCCTAGCATGAATTCGCACCTGATCCCTCACCAAAGGATCTTTAAACCACTTCCGAAGGATTCCTTCAGGTTCGCTATCATATGTAAAAACTACAATAGCTAGCCTTCCTTCAGAACTGTGCAACGCGCGGTCAATCTCTTCGTTGATATGTATGTCGCCGAATGAATATCCAATAATTGACAAAACGACTTCCTTGTTTTGAACTGGCCGTAAAGTGTGCCTCATAATATCTATGATTTGTGCATATGGGTCTTTTTGAGTCTCACGATATTTTGTTGAGGCTGGCCATATTAATATAGGCTGTAGGGAACTCCGCTCACATTTTAGAAATGGTCGAATGCGCCTTGGTAGCGTTTCATCGTCGAAAAGGCACCAATCAATTGATCCATGAATCTTGAAAAGACGCGCTCGAGCCGGCTCTTTGTCGTATGACTCCACATGCCACCACCCCGTAACACCTCCATCAAAACCATCCGCCGTTGGAATGCGCTCAAGAGATAAAGCATCTTCTAGTAATGTGTCATAATTAAGAGAGAAGTAATCAACAACATTTGTTGGCCCAGCTTTGCCAAGCTGAAGTCTGCCATGAATAGCATTAACAAACTGCCGATGATGCGCTATGTCAACATCTTGCTTTGACAAGATTTCTTGTATAATATTTTTAATTTCCAAAAGAGTATTATTAAGGCCATCTGCAGAATATGAA
>CAZXAC010000314.1:0-2660 GCA_964638335.1 uncultured Lentisphaera sp.
ACTGGTGCCGGAATGTAAAAACTCCTAATATAGACCGCCTTGCGAAAGAAGGAATTCGATTCGCAAATCATTTTACTACTGGAGTAATGTGTTCGCCTAGCAGAGGTAGCATTATGACTGGGCTTTATCCTCACGTTCATGGAATCGAAGGTTTGGCTCACCGCGGATGGGAATATAAGCCGGAGGTAAGGACCTTGCCACAGATCCTGAAAAAAGGCAAATATCGCAGTTATCTAATAGGTTATCAGCACGAAACAAGCAAAATTGAACGATTGGGATACGACGAATGTATAATGCCAGAACATAAATCCGCTCCCTTGGATGAAGTTGTTCCTCTCTTAAAAGATTTCTTCGCCGTACACGCTAAGGATCGGCAAGCATGGTTCATCTCAGTCGGATGTTCGGAAGTGCATAGCCCTTATGATTCGTATGTGCCTGAAGATGAATCAAATATCGAAGTCCCTAAATATATTCCGGATTGTCCAGAATCTCGCCAAGACCTTGCGGGATTCTATGGAGCGATACGGCACATGGATAAACGAGTAGGAGATATCTTGGATTTGCTTGATAAGAATGATTTGTCAAAAAATACTATCGTCATTTTTACTACAGATCACGGCCCGGCATGGCCTCGGGCGAAAATATCAAACTACGAGCCCGGAATGCGTTGCGCACTAATAGTCAGACATCCAGAGGCGGTCCCTGGACAAGTGGTTGAAAATATGACTAGTCATGTGGATATAGCGCCGACTATTCTGGAATGGATGGGCGAAGAAAATCCAGTTAAAATGAATGGTATAAGTTTTGCCGAATCCGTAAGAGGTGAAATGCGAAAATCGCAGGAATACGTCTTTGCTGAAGATATTGCGACCAGAACAATAAGGACTGAAAAATTCAAGTATATGTTGAATTTCAAAGACGATCTTCCAGTGGGAGTGCCGATGTGGCTTAAAACACGCCAATACGCCGTGGATTTAGCAAAGGCATGGTCTCCTTTGCCAAAGGAACGCCTTTACGATTTGGAGAAAGATCCGTTGGAACAGAAGAATCTCGCTTATGAGAAAGAATACGGAGACATTAAGGAATCTTTGAGGAATAGATTGTTTAAATGTCTAGAGGACACAAATGACCGTATTTTGACAGGATTTATACCAGAACGTGTTGTGACAAGATAAGTCGTGTATAAGTTGGATGGCGGAATTAGTTTCTTCCTGGATATATGTTTTCGAACTGGATCATAAAAAGATGTACAACAACTAAAGGAGATTGCCATGACAAAGATAGACAATGCCGCCGAATTTATGAAAAAGCTTGAGAATATTGGTCTAGGTAAACCAGCAAACGGGTTCTACTGGGGGGGATGTGTAGGTACTATTTTCGATCCTCCGTGTTTTATTGAAATAGACGGCAAGAAATATCTCAGATCTATTGCTGCGAGAAATATGAAGCGTCGCCAAAAGGATCAACCTAAGGGCTGGTACATCACCGACTATCATGAACTTGAATACACTGAAACTGAAGAAGGAGAATACGACGTTTATACTTGGAAGACGCCGCTGGGTACTTTGTGCGCCAGACGCCGGGAATCTCATTTTACCGAATATCCAGTCAAGAGCGTTGCCGATTTGGAGGCCTGGACCTACGTTTTCCAGCATACTAGCTACCACCTTAATCCAGAGTTTCGTAATGAGTTGCAGTACAGGCTTCCTCTGAAGAATTCCCCTGTGCAACGCCTTCTGCAAAGTGATATCGGAATTGAAAACTTTTACTATTTTCTAGCGGATGAGCCTGGGAAAATGAACGAATTAATCCGGATCATGCAGGAGAGGACGATTGAAAGATTTCGCTTAGCAATTGATTCATTCCCTAATATCCCCACTATTTTTCTTGGTGAAAATACTTCATCTTCAGCAATCTCCCCGCAATATTACGAACAGTTGACACTGCCACATATTCAAGAATATGTAAAACTCTGTCATGACGCCAATAAAAGACTTATTATTCATATGTGCGGTCTGTTAAATTGTTTGCTGGACAGTTTTGCGAAGACCGATATGGATGGAATTGATATGGTCACTCCTCCTCCGATTGGAGATACCCCGTTTGACTTGGTCAGAAAAAAGATGAAACCAGATCTGGTTATAATTGGACGCTTGAATGCCCAGCTGTGGATCGGTAAAAGCAAGTCCGAGATTCAAAAGACAATAAGGGAAATGGTCTCAGAGGAAATTTTGAAAACACCTTTTATGCTTGTGTTGACTGAGGATGCCACGGAGAATATTCCCGAACATGATGTCATGGTGGTACGAGAGGCTCTCTCTAGCATGGAATGGTGATCAATGCTGAATTGCGTTCAAGGAGATAGTAAACCCGCCTAGGCGGGTAAAGATTGCGAAGTATTCAGACGCAGAACTGTGAGGCGGAATTCTGAACGCAACTCAGTACAAGGTACAATATTTCAGTCGGAGTCTTCTTTTTTCCTTCCGACTGAGAATTGCATTTCGAAGAGTTTTTTATACTGTCCGCCTCTGGAGAGGAGTTCTTCATGAGAGCCACTCTCTATTATTTTCCCATTCGAAAGGACTATTATTGTGTCGGCATGCTGTATTGTGCTTAGGCGATGAGCTATCGCAAAGACTGTTCTATGGCTCATGAGTTTG
>CAZXAC010000315.1:0-2658 GCA_964638335.1 uncultured Lentisphaera sp.
TTAATCCCATTAAAAATCCGGATAATTGGATATTTTTTCTTTAGATCTATTGAAACCTGTTCAAGATATTTATCGTCTGGAAATATCGCAAAAAGCGTTGGACCGCTTCCACTTATCTCAGCATTCAGAGCACCTAATTTGAGAATAGATTCACGAATCATACCGAGAAGAGGGAATTTAAAATACAAAGCTGGAGCAAGATCATTTCGCAGAGATTCCGATATTTGCGCAAGGTCCCCGTTTTCGATGGCTTTAAGCATAGATCCAATTTTAATTGGGGTTGCCGACCTTTTAAAATTTTGGTAACTCCACGCAGAACTGACAGGAAAAACAGGGTTAATAATCAAAACAGGCAATCGCGGATTTGATTTCAAAGGACTGAGGCATTCACCTATCCCAGCTCCTAAAGAAGGCACAGGATTGAGGAAATATGAAACATCCGCTCCAAGGGAAACTGCGATTTTGCGAATATCGCATCTTCCCGGATAGAGCTGATCAAGTATTTTGAGTACTGTTGCTGCATCACTGCTCCCACCTCCCAAACCAGCGGCAACTGGAATGCGTTTTTTTATTGAAATCTTCCAACTTGCGTCTATGCCACAAGCATCCGCAAACTTTTTCGCTGCACGCCAGCATATGTTTTTATCATCTATGGGAAGATTTTCGTCATCACATTCAATCTTGATTCCTTTTTCGGCCTTATCCAGCATAATTTCATCAAAAGGAGCATCCAACGGCATAAAGATTGTTCGAATCTCATGGTATCCATCGTCACGTTTGCCGACTATTTCTAGAAAAATATTGATTTTACAAGGCGCTAGCATATGGAAAATTTAGATTGAATATTTGACTGGGTTAAGATAGCTTCACGCTGCGATTTTCGCAAATTTGCATACTCATCCAACTTGAAATCTGTTTGTAAATTTTTATCAATGATATAGTATTGGTAGCCAAAGAATATCAAAAACAAAAAAATGGTGAAAAAATGCTCAAGATGAAGACTTCCATGGGAGATATTGAAATCGAACTCGATGAAAAAAATGCACCAGTAACCGTTGGCAATTTTCTGAAATATGTTGAGACTGGACATTACAATGGAAGCATTTTTCACAGGGTCATAGATGGGTTTATGATACAGGGAGGAGGATTCGATGAATCTTTCAGACAACTCCCGACAATGCCGCCAATAATAAACGAAGCCGATAACGGAAAAAAGAACATAAAGGGTTCTCTCGCCATGGCTAGAACTTCCGAAGTAAACAGCGCCACCGCCCAATTCTTCATTAATGTGGCGGACAATGATTTTCTCGACCATAGGGATAAAACTCCACAAGGATACGGATACTGCGTATTTGGACAGGTCGTAAAAGGAATGGATGTAATCGATAAGATAAAGAAAGTTCCGACTGCCAGACGCGCTCCTCATGATGATGTGCCGGTAAAAAATGTAAAGATCATAAGCGTTGAGAAAATATAGAGCACAACCTACAGATCCCTTCAAAAAGAAAAAAGTGCATAATATTCCTTGAAAAGTGAGAAAACGCCATTATCGTTTCTAATAGTAACGTTACCAGCCTCGTCATTGTTATTGACGGGGCGGAGCTTGTAAAAATCTGAACTTGCAAGAGTCCTTGCTGTAAAAATCTTCAACTTTCGTATTCGAAATATGGTATCTCCAGAGAAAAACGATTTCTTTGAGCTTGAGATTCTCAAGCATGTTGAACAAACGCCTATACTGAACAACAGAATGGCGGCAAGCAAGCTTGGGTGTAGCGTAAAACTTGCCCATGAACTTCTTCGCAAGATGGTTGACAGGGGTTTTCTGCATGTAAAAAAACTTCACTCTAGGCGTTGGGACTATTTTTTAACTCCAAATGGGATTTCGGAAAAAGCAAGACTCACATACGATTTTTTGGATTTCTCAATGCACTTTTACCAAGAGGCAAGGAAGGAAAGTTCAAAAGCATGCCTAGCAATAGCGGAGTCTGGTAAAAGGAATGTGGCTTTTCTTGGGGCTAATGACTTAGCCGAAATCGCCTATCTGGGAGTCAAGGAATGGGGACTGAATCTGTTGGAGGTATTCGATGATGGAAAGAAAAAGAATTTCCTTGGGCACCCAATACTTCCATGTTCGAGTATATCATCATCAAAATCCCAAGTTATCCTAGTATGCAAATACGACAGAAACAGCCCTTTGTCAACAAATTACCTTCCGGAAGGAATTTCCAAGACGGCAAATATGATATGGATCTTCGGGAACGAATATTCCAAATTGAACACAACGAAAAACAAGGGAGAAAAATGAGAACAGCCCTCATAACCGGAATAACAGGACAAGACGGTTCATATCTTACGGAATTACTATTGAATAAGGGATATAAGGTTTTCGGCATAGTCCGCCGTTCATCGTCCTTCAACACCGAGAGGATAGAACATTTATACAAGGATCCCCACGAAAAAAGAATGATGGAACTTATATACGGAGACCTTAACGATGCCAGTAGTCTTGCGGAAATCATACACTCCGTATCTCCAGATGAAATATATAATTTGGGAGCACAGAGCCATGTAAGGGTTTCTTTCGACATTCCTGAATATACAGGAGAAGTGACTGGAATGGGAACATTAAGACTTCTTGAGGCAATAAGGCGTACAGAC
>CAZXAC010000316.1:0-2648 GCA_964638335.1 uncultured Lentisphaera sp.
GGCCAGAGGGATTTTGGAAGCAATTTACTGGAAGCCTCAGTTCAGATGGGAAATCAGAGAGATCAAAGTGCTTAAGCCTATCAAACAAATCAGCATCATGAGGAATGAGATAGAGGATCGTCAGAATAAAGAGCCAATTATTATTGAGCGCAAGCGGCAGCAACGAACAAGCCTAATCTTAAAAGATGTCGAGTATGTCATCACAGCAGACCTTGTGCTTAAAGAAGGAATCAATAACATTGAGGGCTACATTAGTCAGTTCGCTCGAAAGTTTGAAAATGGCCAATGCCATCATACTCCATATCTTGGCACCCGTGAATTTGCAGCATGGTTTGAATCTGCAACCGGCGATGAAGAAGCGGAACCCAATGCAAAAATAGAAAAACTGTCCATTGGGCAGATGCTTTTTGACAGCGCGTATATAGAAGACGCTGAGCGCAAGGAGATAGATTTTCATCTTCATAGCCATACGCATCCGGACGATAAACGTGTTGCACAAGGTTATCAGAGCGCTATTTATTTTGACGCTGTGGTTGAAAATAACATTCTCAAAATTCCTCCTGAAAAATATTTTGAACTCTATGAAAAGGAGGGTGTCCATGTTTAAGGAGATCATTGAGCTTGGAAAGAGACTTGAATCGGAGGGGGAACTTGTACCCACCGGCTTTTATTCGTATTCCCAACCAATCAAATGGGTTGTTCATATATTAAGCACTTTTCCGCTGAAGTGTTATATCTCAGAAGAAGATATCAAAAAACCTCGCCCAATGAGTGGGAGAAGAAACAGGACAGATTTGGCTCATCCAATTGTTGATGAGGCTGGTTATGTTTTGGGGACAGTACATAAAAAAGGCGGTGGTGAGGATGAAGATGCCGAGAAAAAACAAACAGCATATAAGTTGCTCTTAGAAAAGATAATTCAAAGCATCGATGATGACAATGAACTGCGGCAAGCAGTTTTAACTATTAAGGAGATTTTGCAAGAAAAGATTCTTAAATCTGATGCTCGATTCAGTGATGTTTTAAGTAAAGACTGGGTTTCTTTTGTGTTGGAATATGGTCAGTTAGCAGGCACACATTTATTTGAGCATCCCGCGATAAAAGCCTTTTGGGTTAATGAATTACAGGAGAATTCGGAGAAAACCAAGAATCGCGCCTATCAGATAAAAGGTGTATGTTCTATATGTGGAAAGGTTAGAGTGTTAACAAAACGTATTCCTGGGATAAAACTTTTTAAGACAAACCCATTACATTCTTACAATAAAGATTCTTTCGTATCTTTTTTCACTGGAAGAGAGATTTATAAGAAAAGTCACCTTGGCCAGTGCTTGCTCTGTGGAGATACTATAGCAAGAACTACAAATTATCTCCGGGCAAGTCCATTACATCACAAGATAATCGTGCAGGTTTACAAGGACGCCAATAAGAAGAAAACTGACATGGATTCTGCCAAGAACCAGCTTGGCCTATTCTGGCTAAAGGATGAACAGCCTGTAAAAGCTGGTGAAGCTATACTTGATCCGGCAGAGTTATTGAAAAACGTAAGCCTTGTCATGGACCGAACCGATCCAGCCGGGAAAAAAGCTCCGCCGCCTGACCTTATGCAATTGGATAACATGTTGAGCACGCCATGGACAGGCAGGGATGCGTCAGTCAATATTGCGAATAATGCATTCTACCTTCTCACTCTGTCGCCCAACAAAGGACGAATTGCGGTCAGGGACTGGTTGGATATCTCACTCGATAAATTGCAGCAGAATCTCAAAACATTTCTTGATGCGCAACGTATTATTGACCCGGTGGGGAAAGAGAGACGATGCTTCGGGATACCTGAAATTCTGAAAGCAGTGGAGGCATCAAATATATCTAAAGAAGAGTATAAGGCTGTTGAAATAGGCAATCCCAATATAAGCCGTCAGCTATTGCGAACGGCTTATTTAGGGGAGCCGCCTCCGTCAGTTCTTCTTGAAGCGGCAGTGATGTGCATGAGGAATCCGAAAATCTTTGATGATAAGAAAAGAACTACTCACCATGTACTAATGGCAACTTTAAAAATGCTTTTAACTCATAAAAAGGAGGGCATGAAAGAGATGGAAACGCTTGATACAAAACGAAACACTATAGGGTATCTTTGCGGACAGCTTCTATCAATCCTTGAAGAAGCGCAGTTGAGAGCGGCGCGATGGAGAATCAATACTACCCTTGTCGAAAGGTTTTATGGCTCAGCCTCATCTGCGCCGATGTCGGTTTTCGGCACTCTTGTAAGGAGAGCTACTACAGACCACTTTTCCAAAATACGGAAACAGCAACTTGGATATAAAGATTTAGAAGCGAGGATAGAATCTGTTACAACCGCAATTGACCAGACAGGCGGCTATCCTAAAACTCTTTCACTGAAAGAACAGGCTGAGTTTTCTCTCGGCTTTTACCACCAACGCGCAAAGTTTAGCGAAAATAGGAATATCAACAAACAGAATGATAAAAAGGAGGAGGGCAGCAATGAGCAACAATAATATTCATACTGATCCTGCGAGGAGACATGATTTTGTCCTGGTGTTTGAAGTAGAAAGCGGAAATCCAAACGGCGACCCGGATGCTGGCAATCTCCCGCGTGTCGATCCCGAAACCGGGCATGGCATTGTTACTGA
>CAZXAC010000317.1:0-2636 GCA_964638335.1 uncultured Lentisphaera sp.
GACCGCAGCGGAGCCTACATGGCGCGCGTGGTCGCCAAGACCATCGTGGCCGCCACTTCGGCAGGAAAGAAAAATCAGGAAGCGAAAATCGGACCGAATGTTGAAGGTGCGAAGAAACTTGGAAAGCTTACGGCAGAAAAGGCTATAGCCGCCGGAATAAGCACGGTAGTGTTTGATAAGGGCGGATTTAAATATCATGGAAAAATAAAGGCTTTTGCGGACGCCGCACGTGAAGCCGGCTTGAAATTTTAAACGGAGGTCTATGAACAACGCTGAAAATACATTTGCCGCTAACGATGAGCGCGTCATAAGTGTCAATCGCTGTTCCAAGGTCGTTAAAGGAGGCAGGAACTTCAGCTTTAGCGCTCTTGTGGTAGCAGGTGACAGGAACGGAAGGGTTGGTATGGGACTTGGGAAAGCTAATGAAGTTGCCGACGCCATAAGGAAGGGCGGAGATATAGCAAGGAAGAATATGATAAGTATTCCAATAAAGGATACTACCATACCATATCCGGTTGAAGCTAAGTTTGGGGCCGGGAAGGTTATAATAAAGCCGGCTGCTAGGGGTACTGGTATCATAGCGGGTGGTGGGGTTAGAGCTGTTTTGGAGCTTGCTGGGATAAAGGATGTTCTTGCAAAATCGATGGGGTCGAGTAACCAGATTAATGTGGTGAAGGCGACCATGGAAGCGGTTTCAAGCATAAAAAGCGAAGATGAAATCCTTTCTCGAAGAGGAAAGGTCAAAAAAATAAAGATGGAACAGGAAACAAATGAAACTGAATAGTTTAAAGACAACGCCGGGATCCAGAAAGAAACGCAAACTGCTTGGAAGAGGTGATGGCTCTGGACATGGCGGAACATCTGGCAAGGGTCACAAGGGCGATAAGGCCCGCTCTGGAGCTGTGATAAGGTTGCACTTTGAAGGAGGTCAAAACACATTTTTCAGAAGGCTTCCTAAGAGAGGATTCAAGAGTCTCGACAAGAAGACTTTCAATGTGATCAATGTCGGAACGATAGCCAAATATTTTTCAGCTGGAGACTCCGTAGATGAAAAAATTCTAGGAGATAAAGGATTGATAGGCGACAAGATAGAAGGACTGAAGATTCTTGGGGAAGGTTCTATCGATAAATCCGTTACTGTAAAGGCGAATGCCTTTTCGGCCTCAGCGAAGGCAAAGATAGAATCGGCAGGTGGGAAGTGTGAATTGACTTGTCCTCCGCCTCCGCCAGTTGAAAAGAAGGAAAAATCTAAAAAGTAAGGCATATTGATGCCTTGTTTTTCCTCTAAAAAAAGGAAGACGGAGAAATGTTTTCAGCCTTTGCCAATAGCTTCAAAATAAAAGAGCTGCGTCAGCGCATACTAATTGTCTTTGGTATTGTTGCTCTTACCAGAATTGCTGCAAGTATCCCTTGTCCCGGCGTGGATCCAAAAGCTCTTTCAGATTACTTTAAGCAACTGTCCGGATCTGATTCTGCCACCAGCGGGGTTCTTGGAATGTTTGACCTCTTTACTGGCGGTGCTCTGGAAAATTTTGCAGTTGCCACCCTTGGCATAATGCCATATATCTCCGCTTCAATCATAATGCAACTCTTGATGCCTGTAATTCCGTCTCTGGAAAAAATAGCAAGAGAAGGGGAGTCGGGAAGACAGAAGATCAATCAATACACTAGATATCTCACAGTGATCATATGTATTGTACAAGGCGCAATGGCTGCTATGGCTATGATAGAGCCGGGAAGGCTTGGAATGCAGTCTCCGTCTCAGCCATTGGTCATAATACAGAACCGATATCTGTTTGTCTCAATTACCGTGGTAATGCTAACTGCTGGTACCATGTTCATAATGTGGCTTGGAGAGCAGATCACCAAATATGGCATAGGAAACGGGGCTTCTCTGATAATAACAGTTAACATCGTTGCGAGAATGCCGTCTTCATTTTACAGTTTGTATGACATGGCGAGAAGCGGAGGAATAAATACGGGAGCGCCATTCAAACCGGTGCACGTTTTCCTTCTTGTGTTGATATTTGTTTTAGTGACCGCCGCAACGATAGCGTTGACACAGGGACAACGCAAAGTTCCTATACAAATGGCGAAGAGAATAGTTGGATTCAATAAGATGGCTGGTGGGTCAACTTACATTCCACTTAAGATAAACTTCTCAGGTGTAATGCCAATAATCTTTGCAAGCGCAATAATGATGTTTCCCCAGATGATATTTTCATATTTGCCTGTTGACATATTTAAAAGTTTTATTCCATACTTGAGTCCTGGTAATCCTGTTTACATGTGTCTGTATGGACTGTTGATATTAGTTATGTCATACTTTTGGGTTGCAAACATGTTCAATCCCCTGCAAGTGGCCGAAAACTTAAAGAAAGAGGGCGCTTTTGTCCCCGGCATAAGGCCCGGGAAACCCACTGCTGAATTTTTAGATCATACCATGACAAGAATAACTTTTGCCGGAGCCATATTCCTTACATTTCTTGCTCTCTTTCCTACGTTTTTATACAAAGGCCTTCGTATCCCCTACATGGTTGCATCTTTTTTCGGTGGTACCAGCTTGTTGATTATTGTCGGGGTGATGCTTGATACCCTAAGCCAGATGGAATCTCATCTCCTGATGAGAAACTATG
>CAZXAC010000318.1:0-2621 GCA_964638335.1 uncultured Lentisphaera sp.
CAGAGGGCATTCGTGATGTTCCCCTGGTATATATCCGTGGACTGGGCATATGCTGAAGGTCGGAGTGATCGTGAAATATGGTATTCTATAATTTTCCGCCATCTTCTTTACCAACGCCGCAGTTTGGATTTCATTATCTATCTTTTCTCCTATGAAACAATGGAAAACAGTTCCTCCAGTGTATTTCGACTGCAATTCTTCCTGAAGATCCAATGCGTGGAATATGTCGTCAGTGTATCCTGCGGGGAGCATTGAGGAATTTGTGTAATAAGGATCCTTGTCGCCGGCGCATATGATTTCAGGGAATTTCTGCTTGTCTATTCTTGCGAGTCTGTAACTTGTGCCCTCCGCTGGAGTAGCTTCGAGATTGTATATGTGACCTGTCTCAGCCTGATATTCGGAAATTCTGTTTCTCATGAAATCCAAAACTCTTAGAGCGAAGTTCTGTCCTTCCGCGTCAGCTATGGATGAGCCTATGAAGTTGAGGCAAGCCTCGTTTAGTCCTACAAGGCCTATTGTGCTGAAATGGTTTTTCAGGGTTCCAAGATAGTTCTTGGTATATGGGAGGAGATTTCCCTCGAGATGCCTCTGGACTATTTTTCTTTTGATTTCGAGCGAGTCTTTCGCAAGATCCATAAGGTTGGAAAGCCTTCCGAAAAACTCATTTTCTGTTTTCGAGAGGTATCCCAGACGCGGCATGTTTATGGTCACAACACCAATGGAACCTGTCTGTTCTCCGGCGCCAAAAAGCCCGCCGGTTTTGTTGCGAAGTTCGCGCATGTCCATCTGAAGGCGGCAGCACATGCTTCTCACATCACCGGGCTTGAGGGAACTTTTTATGAAGTTCTGGAAGTATGGAATTCCGTATTTTCCTGTAACTTTAAACAGAAGTTTCGCGTTCTCGCTCTCCCAGTCGAAATCGGAGGTTATGTTGTAGGTAGGAATCGGGAAAGTAAATATACGTCCATCCCTGTCGCCCTGAGTCATCACCTCTAAAAATGCTTTGTTTATGAGATCCATCTCATGTTGGTAATCGCCGTAGACCTTCTCTTCATGAATTTTTCCGCCCAATATTACTGGAGATGCTTTCAGGTCATCAGGAACAACCCAATCAAAGGTGAGATTGGTGAAAGGAGTTTGTCCCCAGCGGCTTGCGATATTAAGTCCAAATATAAATTGCTGCAGGTTTTGCTTTATTTCATCGTATTCGAGTTTGTCCTCTCTCACAAAGGGGGCAAGCATGGTGTCAAACGAGTTGAATGCCTGAGCCCCCGCCCACTCGGTCTGGAGGGTACACATAAAGTTTACTATTTGCCCTAGGGCGGTGTCAAAATGTTTTGCAGGGCCAGCGCTGGCTCTTCCTTCACAACCTTTGAAACCTTCGGTCAAAAGCTGCCTGAGACTCCAACCGGCGCAATATCTGACGATTCCGCAGGAAAGATCATGCAGATGATAGTCACCGCTTCTGTGGGCCTCCGAAATTTCCTTAGGATAGACATTTGCGAGCGTATATTGGGCGACAACTGATCCGCTTACGTGGTTCAACAGGCTTGCGTATGAATACCCTGCGTTGGAATTTTCGTTCACCCTCCAGTCATTCTGATCTATGTATGAAGACACAAGATCTTGGACATCCATCATTATCTTTTTGCCTTCACGCACTTTTTCTCGCTGCGCTCTGTATAGGATGTAAGCTTTCGCCGCTTTCGTAAGCCCTCTCCTTACGAATGCAGACTCTACCAGGTCCTGCACAAGTTCTATGTCTGGGATTTCATCCTCTACGTGAAGCTCCGACAGAGCGTGAAGGACATCCCTGCATATTGTCAGGGCAAGCTTATCGTTAAAGGTTTCGGCCGCTCTTAGAGCTTTGCCTGCCGCGATGGCTATTCTTTCCGGATTGAATTCTACTATCCTACCATCGCGCTTCTTTATTTTACTGTATGGGGCTTTCAGAGACATTAAAGTCCTCCAGTTCAATAACTAAGAAAAATCTACTCACAACAAAGGGTTCTTATTCAAAATCCCAGATGTTCGTTAATAGGATTTTAACACATCTTGTAGTGGTTTCAAATCGTAATTGCGCAATATATAGTGTTTTTTTTGTAACTCATTAGTTTTGAATAAGTTTATTTTACTGGCGAGTATTTTTTGCTCAAACACCACGTCCGGCAACAGTTTTGGGAAAAACTCCAACTCCTCCTATGAGATCGAGCTTGATAACTTCGATATGAGGTGTATTTTTATGGTTTGTCGGAGGATGAGAAAATCCTTTGTGCCCTATATAATCGAATTCTGCCGGAGATTTACATAAGATGGAAAAAAATACGCGTATACTGATAGTTGATGATCAAAAAGACCTCTGCGAACAGCTTTCAAAACTTCTGCGCCATACTGGCAGGACAAACGAGAGCATGTCGCTGGTTCAGCAGATGAGGGCGAGGTTGATGGGAACGAAAAGCGAGCCTGCTGAGGAAGACGAAGACTCTGACAAGGAAAATGTTGATTACGAAGTTGAATATGTCCATCAGGGAAAAGACGCCGTGGAGAAGGTGGACGAATCTCTAAAGAAAAACACCCCTTACGCTCTGATATTTCTCGATATGCGCATGCCTCCCGGATGG
>CAZXAC010000319.1:0-2598 GCA_964638335.1 uncultured Lentisphaera sp.
AGTTACTGTTCCTAAAAAGTCCGCAGCAAATTCGGCGCGAGGCATCATCTCTCTTACAAGAAGTTTTCGGAGCCCACCTATTCTTAAATTTTGAGACCGACTGTATGCATACCAAAAAGTGTTGTTGTCGAAGGCTCTTTCCTTTAAGACAGATTTCCGCTCGCATAGATAGTCCCATATCTTGGGATAGTTACTGCTCATTTCGGCTTCTGATATTATTGACACCTCGCCAAATTCCGTTTGTCTATAGGGATATATAAGGCTGAGTCCACTTGGCGATATGCGACCTCGACGAATACTTTCACCGTTCACAAATGGGATCAATATTTCTGACTCTAAATTATTAGCAATTTCATCATCAACAACAAACACTTGGTTGGCGCCTGTACGAAGTCCCTGCAGAATTTGACCAAAAACTGTATCAATGAGTGGGTGCTGATCTTCTCGTAATAACCGGAGGGCTTCGTGGGTACGGTCAGTCGCAAAATCCCAAGGGTGAGTAGCAAGGCGCTCAGATGGCAACGAGGATGTTTGCCCAGGTCCCGGTTCCCTTGTGCCGTTTAAAATACCTGGAAAGCGAGTAACTAAAAATCTTTTCGTAGGAGGCATCTTTGAAAAAGTTAGGACACATGTATATGTGGTATAGCCCGGAAATACTTGATTATCTTGGAAATCTTCAATATTAAGCACGCATACACGGCGGGCAAGTTTGCTGCAAATATCTTTACCATATGCCGATGTCATAAATTTGTTTGTAAGGATGTAAGATGCTATGCCACCATCAGATAGCCATTCAATGGCATGCTCCACAAAGGCAACTGAGAGATCAAAGTTGCCTTTATTAGCTGAAGCGCATGTCGAACGGATTTCATCTGCATAAACTGCCGGAAGCAGTTGCGAACGCACGTAAGGTGGGTTCCCTATTAGCAGGTCATAATGAGATTGTATTTCATCTGAATTACACATCGAGAAAAGCGATGGGACTGGCGGTTGAGTAAGAAGTGTATCCTGACAGCGGATGTCCCAAGCCACACCCAAAGCGCATGAAAGTGTTTTCGCATATGTACATGCCATGGGGTGAATGTCCGCTCCAATAACGCGATGTTCCCCAGGAAACTCTGTGTGTAACGAATATAGAAATGCTCCGGGACCGCAGGCAATGTCAGCGACTGTTTGTGGAAGCTTGCCACTTCGATGTAATCTGTGCCAATGACGTAAAGCGCTTCTCGTAACGCGGCGAGCAAGCCAACTCGGAGTAAAAACAGCACCGCGAACTTTAGCGGAATGTGCATCTTCCTCTGAAAGAATTTGCTGTGCAAGGAAATCTGTAATTTCAGAGAGGTCTGGGAGTCGTTTACAGTTTAGTGATAACAACGCATCAAACTCAGATTCATTTTTAGGCAAAGTATCTTTAAATATTCTCTGGAGATCGGCATCGAGTGTAGAGTGCCAACTTAGTAGAGAATCTAAGGTCGGCTTTTCTGAAAGGCTTGACCAAACAATCCGCGCGAGTGCGATAAGAGCCTGAATGCGTGGAGTTTCTACAACTTCTTCGTGCCCCTTGATACTTCTTGAATGTTTGACATTAGATGGCATAAATTGTCCCCGTGACGCATCTCTATCGTGATCCCACGATAGAGATAGCTTAACGAAGAAACTTCATATAGTCAATCGTTTATTGGGTGGTTTTGTGGGATAAATATCAATCGCGATTTGTATTTCGGTAGGTAATTGCTGAACCATTTAGATTTTGAAGAATAAAATTGAAGATATATCCCTATTGCTCCAAATATGTAGCACCTCATGAATCGTTTTTTTTAACGCTTTTTTCTATCCAGACGTCGACGTTATCAGCCATTTTCATGATTTCCGTGGCTTCCTGTATGGTTTTACCGTCATAATTTCTGATTTCGATAATTGCGCCGCGGGCTTTATAGAGCAACTCCATCATTTGGACTGACTGCCAGAACTTTTCAGGAGAAACGTCTTCCATAGTCATTACATTTCGCTTGCTCGTACATGTGCGATCTGGATCAACCTTTCCGATATATGTAACTGCGGTAATGCTTCCCGAGGCATTTTTCTTAGAAACTATCCGCCGCATTTCATCCTCGTTAGGAATTGAGAAGTCCACGATTGCAAATAAGGATTCCCCGCGACTCTCATCAACGGTGATTAAGGGGGGCCGATCCTTTAAAGGCGGCTTCTTCTTGGTTGTGTTGCTCTTCTTCTTTTTCATTGTTCCCAGTTCCAGTAATATTTGGCGTTTCTAATATTCTGTATTTTACACAACCTCACTTCGACGATATGGTTGGTTCTATCTAAACCATTGCTTGCAGTAATTCTTGAAGGTGCGTCCTATTGATTCCTTGTATGCTTGAGGGTTTTCTTCTCTGAGTCGCAGCAGTTTTTCCATTCTCTGACAGCATTCGATCATCAGCTTTTTCATTTCATCATCAGTAATTCTGCTGTATTTCGGGTCCAGGAACTTCTCTTCAACGATTCCAGCATGAAGGTCTTCCAGAAAGCCGTTGCGAAAAACATGTGCCACAATCGCATTGGCTTCCTCTCGCAGAGTCATCTCGGTCGTTACGGACC
>CAZXAC010000320.1:0-2559 GCA_964638335.1 uncultured Lentisphaera sp.
TATTTCGCAATCTTTACCCCGCCTAGCGGGGTTTACTATCTCTTTGAACGCAATTTGGTATAAAATACCACTTTCAACGATTAGAACAAGGAATTTTCCGGCGAAAGCGCTTCTCTTTTATATTTTTCAACTTGAAAACACGATTTTAGATATTAACTTCCTTGCCGTCATGACCCTTAGGATTGCGAGCGTAGCTCAGTGGTAGAGCGTCACGTTGCCAACGTGAATGTCGTGGGTTCAAATCCCATCGCTCGCTCCAAATAATTCTAGAAAAATTCCATAAAAGCTTCCACAAAGGTCTGTTCTCTGCGTTATAAAAGCGTTGGCTCTCAGAAGCGTTTCCGACATTCAAGATCTTGTTGTAAATGAATAAGGCTTGTCGCATATCACGAGGCAGAAATTTTTTCTCATTGTGAGAAATCCGGAGCTGATACTGAAACGTTGCCTATCCTCTGGTCCCTTCGCTATCTCAACCGTTCCGGGCTTCAGTCTTGCAAGGATGTCACGATGGCGAGCACGCACAGAGAATGCACCAAGCTCGTCAGTGGCGCTGAACTGCCATGCTTCGCCCTCAAAAATCACACTATCCGGGCTCAAAATTTTGCATTTGAAAGTGTTCATTTCGCGATGCGTTTTGCCTTTTCAACTGCTTCATCGATGCTTCCGACCATATAGAATGCCTGTTCAGGAAGGTTGTCGTGCCGTCCTTCGAGTATCTCGTGGAACGACCTTACAGTTTCCTCCAACGGGACGAATTTTCCCTTCATGCCGGTGAAATGCTCAGCAACGGTGAAAGGCTGACTGAGGAATTTCTGGATCTTTCTCGCGCGTTCAACGGTTTTCCTATCCTCGTCAGAAAGTTCATCCATTCCAAGAATAGCTATGATGTCCTGCAAATTCTTATACAACTGGAGGGTCTCCTGCACTCTTCTTGCGACACGGTAGTGGTCGTTGCCGACTATCTCCGGCGCAAGCATTGTGGAAGAGGAGGAAAGAGGATCAACAGCCGGATATATTCCTATTTCCTGAATCGAACGGCTCAGATTTGTGGTTGCATCGAGGTGTGAAAATGTCGTAGCCGGAGCCGGATCCGTGTAGTCATCGGCTGGAACGTAAATCGCCTGAACCGAAGTCACCGATCCGTTCTTGGTTGAAGTAATACGTTCCTGCAGATCACCTATGTCCGTGGAAAGCGTGGGCTGATATCCTACTGCCGAAGGGATTCTTCCAAGTAATGCCGAGACTTCAGATCCGGCCTGCACAAAACGAAACATATTGTCAACAAACAAAAGCACATCGCGCTTCTCTTCATCACGAAAATATTCGGCGATGCTCAGCGCCGCAAGTCCCACGCGGGCCCTAGCTCCAGGTGGTTCATTCATCTGACCGTATACAAGCGCAGTGCGTTTCAAAACTCCAGACTCCTTCATTTCCCCCCACAACTGGGTTCCCTCGCGGGTCCTTTCTCCTATTCCCGCAAAGACCGAATATCCCTGGTACGCTGTTGCGATATTGTTTATGAGTTCCATTATGAGGACGGTCTTGCCTACGCCGGCCCCCCCGAAGAGTCCTATTTTTCCGCCTTTCGCGTAAGGCTCGAGCAGGTCTATGACTTTTATTCCGGTGACAAGGATCTCATTTTTTGTATTCTGGTCCTTATATGTCGGCGGCGGCCTGTGTATGGGATAACTTATTTTGGATTTGACTGGCTGGCCTCCGTCGACAGGCATTCCTATCACGTTCAGTATCCTTCCAAGGACTTCCGGTCCGACCGGCACCATGATAGGTTTTCCGGTGTTGTAAACCTTCATTCCTCTGGATAATCCGTCGGTGCTTTCCATTGATACCGCCCTTACAACCCTTTCGCCCAAATGCTGGGCTACTTCAAATACCAGATTGCGCCCTCCTTCGGCGGGCACCTCGCAGGCGCTGCGGATCTCTGGAATTTCCCCACTGGCAAATCGAACATCAACGACTGGGCCCTGTATTTGTATTATCTCACCGGTGGAACAGTAAGCAGATTTCTTATTATCCATATTTTCCTGATTTGAATTCATGTTCCCCTCTGTTTCAATTTTTCCATATTTATTCTTCGAGAGCTTCTTTTCCAGAAATTATCTCGCTGAGTTCAGTGGTTATCGCGGTCTGCCGGGCTCTGTTTCTCATCTGAGTGTAGTTGTTTATCATCCTATTGCAGTTGCTTGTCGCCGCGTCCATCGCAGTCATCCTGGAGCCATGCTCGCATATGGTGGACTCAGTAAGGGCCTGATGTACGAAAGAACGCAGAAACTCCCTGACAACGGCATTCGCAAGATTCTCCTTGCCACACTCGATCAACGGAGAATAATATTTTGACCTGGGATCATCCTCCGCGAACAGCTCTGACGAGAGAGGCAGTACGCGCCGTATTACCGCCTGATTGAGTATTGATGAAACCCTCTTGGTGAAAACAATCCATATCACTTGAAATTTACCCGTCCTGAACAATTCCATCATCTGATCAGCAATAGCGTCAACAAGCTCCATCCCGATTCCCGCCCTGCCCTTTTCAAACGAAGA
>CAZXAC010000321.1:0-2514 GCA_964638335.1 uncultured Lentisphaera sp.
TTGCTGGCTTTTGATGTATGCCTCGCCAGCTTCCCGCTGGGCATCGAGAGAATTGAAATCCATCTCAAGCCCCTCAGATGTGGACTTTCGGGTGTATATCGCGCAACGGACCGAGCGTGCCGGTTCCGGTTGCACGGCTGCCATGCTTTTTCTTGCCATTTTCCATGCCTCCAATTCAGAGATTAAAAAACATGTATCCGTTCCAATGCTGCCCGGTTATTTCACGCGCCACAGCGGACAGAGACTTGTATCTCCGGCCATTGTATTCGAATCCCATGTCGAGAACCGTGACGCTGTGGAGGTCTCCTTTATATTCCCGATTCAGAATCGTTCCCGGCAAAGGAATGCGCTTGTCACGAGGCAGGCTGCCGGTAACTCTTGCGATTCCCACAGGGGCCCCGTCAAAGGCATCCTGGGGGACGCGCGCTCTTATGTCTGCCTCGTTAGCGATATCAGCGGCGCGTAGCTTCGCCCGCTCGGACAAGCCACCATAACTGAGTTCCTGGATTCTCCAGGCGATCCTTTTCCATAGCCAGTCTTTGTTTCCGGAGCGAGTTCCATCGCCGTAGACCTCGCGGTACTTGGTCCGGAGTTCGGCGACAGTCATCCGCCGGAGCGCATGAATCTGTTTTGCGATTGTTTCCGACATTTCCGTTTTTCCCTCCCTGTTTCCTGTTCTCGCGCTGTTAACCGCGGCAGGTCACAGGTTGCTCGACATCCCCGAATAATCAAGGCAATCAGAGAGGTTTTTCTCACTTTTCGAACCGGCAGCATCGTTCGATCCCATAGTAGGGCCAGACGGCAATTCCTCGGTATCATCCTGCTCGCCGCGAAGCCTTCGAAATCCCTTTGCGATGATCTGGGTGATTTCTTCAAACCGTTCTTTTCCGGACATTTGTGGAGGTGCCGAAGCATTCTTTTTCATAGAAAACCATCCCGGTAACGATTTCGGCATGTGTCTGATACAACAAGCGCCTCTACTCCGTTACCTACCGGACGGAAATCGAAAGTGTCGAAAAAATGGAAAATAAATTTCGACGGGCGGAATGGATGAGTTTCATGAACAGGGTAAAAGAGGGGAAAGCAGATGCTCAGTTGAGCAAAGAGTGAGGATGAAAAGCAGGCTTACTTCTTGTCGTCTTTCTTTTTGCCTTTTTCCGGCTTTGAGCCGTTATTGAACATATCCTCAAGTTCATTGATTTTTTCTTCAGTGACTTTTTCTGTGGTTTTTCTCTGACTGAATTCTTCCATCAAGATTTCATCATGTTCTCCGCAGATTGCATTCAAATAATCTGCTACGTCCACCAGTTTGATTTCCGGAGGGAAATAAGAGAGGAGTTCGTCACGCACCGCGCAGCATCTTCCGTCAAATTTTTTTCTTTTCCTATTTTCCGGGTCTCTGGAAACAGGCAAGAATATCTTGTACTTGCTCACATAAATGCGTAGAGTTGACATCTTCTTGATGGAGAGTCTATCAAGAAGTTCTTCTGTAGTAATAAGATTTGCTTTGTCTCGTTTTGCCATGTGCCCATCCTTTCCTGAAACTGAACCTCGAATTACTTCTTGCCAACCATCTACCACCACCAGAATGTGCGGCACATCAGAACAGGGGAGTGTCTCTATCCGGGTTCGAATAACATTCTTTTTTGTCCGTTTATAGAGACAAATATACTCTCGCAATGCTTTTCCCTTGGGACGCATCACAAAAGTATCACTAAATACGGTTATCAATTTTATTGTCTGTTATTCGGTTTTTTTTCTTTTACCACCCCCTGATCTAAAAAATTGACCTTTCAAAAAACTGTGAAAATTGGAGTTGTATATTATGAGATGTTATTTAGGTTCCCTTTAAATTCTATCGTTATGAGTAGATTTATATCATCACGATATAAAACACTTCAAAATGAAGCAGAACAATTAATAGCATAATCATTTGAAATAGTCAATAACGATTTATATTAGTTCGAAATCAAGTCAGATAAATGGCGATAAGCAGTGATTTTCGACGTTGCTATTAGCTAATCAAATTTGATATTATGCCTTTATTACTGGAGTTTTATGTTTTTGAGCCTCAGAAACAAAGCTCTGGATGAACGCTTTTTGAAAGGATAATTGAAAAAACGACATGATCTCTGAAAAACAGGCCTGTACCGGGATGCGCAGTGAATGGATTTACGGAGGGGAAAGTATGAAAAAGCCAGCGATAATACGGCTTTTTGAGGATACACCAACGGGTCTGAGACGGATTCTGGAGACTGTTCGGAACGGTCCGCTTCCTTTTTTGAAAGCGAAAAAGGAGTTGGTAAATACGAATTTCAATGAATTATCAATAAATCGTAGGAAATTAGTCTCACTGATGTTGGAGATAAATTTTGGTCAAATTGAAGACATGCATGTACGGGGCGGCGATCCACAGTTCGATCCCCCACCGTCGGTTACATACATTGATGATTTCGACAAAGACATTGGACCACATCCATTTCTTGGAAAACAGGACTACGCATTGAAAAAACA
>CAZXAC010000322.1:0-2510 GCA_964638335.1 uncultured Lentisphaera sp.
TCCTCGGCGCGCAAAATATGAGACTAAGCTTCTAAAGGAAGGCGTATACTTCGCCGTTGACTCTTCCCGAATCTTAAAAAGGCATCTACCTAACAGCTTTTTCCAGTCATCATTATTATAGAAGAGAACTCCTTCAGAATCCTCTTCAGGAGCTATCGGAAGTCCAGATATATCAGTCTCAACTTTGATAATTTTTGATTTCGCAATAGCTCGCGAAGCGGTCAACGTCTCTCCGCAAAGATCAAGAGTGAAAAAGAAAATCCAATCTTGTAATTCATTTGTGGGTAAACTGAGTCGGTGTAAATCAGCGCCAAGGCAAAAATGAATGATATTTAGCAGCGTAGTTTTTCCAGCACCATTGCGAGTGTCTTTATAACCGGATTCCAGAGTACGCTCGGCCAGAATTACATTTAATCCTTCAGAAAACTCCACAGATTTAAATCGTTTATCATTTGCCCAGATTTTATGAATCATACCAGAACCCTCACTATTTCATTATCATGCAAATCGACAAGGCCCAGTAGGTACAACAAATCCAGAGCGAGAATGAACCGTTCAAAGTTGCCAATGGCATCGATTTCTTTTGCCAACTCCCACAGTGCAGACAAATTGCCGACCTTTTCAACAAGCGGAAGCAATTCCGCGCTGACTCCAATTAACGCCTCATCTTCACGAAGGTATTTTGATGGCATAATCATTTTTCAAACACCTCACATAAATGAAAGAGGTGACTTAATAGGGCCAAACCGGCGGCCTGCTGTTTGAATCCTTTTTGCCCGGCTTGCGCAAATTCGAGCATTGTTATAAAAAGATCATCCCCAGACAAAGTTTCCTTTAGTTCAAGATATTTTGTTCTGAACCCACTTTTAAGTCTTTCGGGGAACTCTTCATCAACATTTGTGGCCATGTTTGCGAGAAACCGTTCTACCTCATGACTCTTGCTTAAACCCATGGCGATATCAGAACGAACAGTATCCGAAAGTCGATTCTTATTGATCTTTTCTTCTGGAGGGATTACCTCGAAGCTATCATCATTTGAAGAGTGTTTCCCTGATGCCAATGCTTTTGCTGCAACTTCCAATTCTGCAAAGGAGACTTCGGACATTCCGAAGTCAAGTTGTTCAGCAATCCATGACTCATGTTCTTTTTTTAACGAGAACAAAAAATCTGCGGGATAATCCTGTTCCTGCTTGTCTATCTTTGTATGGCAGGAAGGACATAGATAAATAAGATTATCGTAGTGATTTCTTTGTTCATCTGTCATGTCTGATCGGTAACGGGCAGAAGCAGGCTTTGTTTTTGTCCCTGGACTTTCACCATAAATATGAGCCGCCTCACCAATAACCGCAGGATTTGACTTCACGCCATCTGAAGTCAGAGTCTTACGACAATCATTGAACGCACAAATATTCCCGCTTTTCATGGCAAGATAGATTTTGGTTGGATAGTTGGCACTCATAGCTCAAGCTCCCATTCATAGCCCGACACAGTGGTAGGGTGTTTCCTAGCGCACCTTCGTTCTAATAGCCCCGAAAACTGCTTGCCGGAAGATCGTCCAACTTTATACTACCCAATCGCGCGGGTCTGCTGCGAGGCTGTGACGAGGGCTTGCCCCTCGGCACAGAATCGCCAGCAGCACTCGATGCTCAGCGCCGCGATTCAGCCCGAGCAAAGCGAGGGCTGAACAAGTGAATATACAGTTTCTGCTATCTATGCAGAAATGAAGGTTATCTATTGTGTTGACTGTACTAGTGGGGGATTTTGCGTATTTTGGGCTGTGTAACAATCGAGTGCAATTTCCCCTGGTAGTAAATTAGCACATTTTTAAATAAATACAAGCAATAACTGATACTATATCTAAAATAAAGTAAAGCAATTAAGAAGTATTCATTTGATCCAACTGTTCTTTTGATATGGTTTCGATATGAAGCGATTGCCTGGGGATATGAACACCGTTAACGGTTCCAGCTTGGAGCTTGAGCTCGACTGTTCCGTAGAATCCTTCCGGATCATCGGCCGGCAAATCGAATTTCTGAATATTCTTTCCAGTCCCGTTCTCTCGGATGACCAGGATTTTAGTCGTGATCTTGCCCATAGCCACCTCCTCAGGCCACTCTCCGATAGCGGTTTCCCCCGACCGTGCTGTGAATCATCGCACGGAACTGGCCCTCAATGGCTTCCTGATATTTTGCCGTAACTGTTCGTGTCACTTCAACCTTGCGCGTCGCATCGAGGTATGATGTTTTCTCAGGATGATCGAACGTGAAATCCTTCGCCGGCTTGTAGGTTTTCCTGGGGCTGCCCCAATCCTTCATCGGGCGAAGCTCCCTGGTCACATAGCAAAAGCAATTTGGATGCGGATAAAGAGGAACGCTCCCAGGAGGGTACACTCCAGGTCCCAGGCCGTAAACATCCTGGTTTGATAGCGGATCGCAGACATCATACTGCGCGTGGGCTGGTGAGAGGTTCCATTTCAGCCCCAGGACGACTTTTGAAAGCTGCGCGGCTTT
>CAZXAC010000323.1:0-2499 GCA_964638335.1 uncultured Lentisphaera sp.
AACATGCATGAGCAAGCACAGCAGGAACAGATTTGTAGGAGAAGAGCTTGGGAAGGGAAGGAAGCTGGATGAAATAATAAGTTCCATGGGCAGGATCGTTGCGGAAGGAGTGGCAACGACCAAAAGTGCCTACGAACTGGCAAAAAAAACAGGAATTGAAACTCCGATAATAAACGAAGTCTACTCAGGACTTTATCTTGGGAAAAATCCCCGCACATGTCTTATGGACCTGATGACGAGAAAAGCCAAAAGCGAATTTTGACTTAACAAAACAGTTCTTCTTCGCTAAAAGCAAAAGTAAAATCTGGACCGCCAAATGCTATCCTGATTTTTCAGGTCATAAAAACAACAAAATATCCCGATTGGAGCGGATTTTCCCTTCCGCAAGAGGGCGTCCTAAGATTTCTGTCCCACTATTCAACTATGATATCGGTATAATTTTTCCCCGGTGGTATCATTGGCAGAACATGTTCCTGATATGCGACGTGAACGTCAAGCAGGAACGGTCCCTTGGTCGAGATCATTTCCCTTATTGCATCTTCAACCTCGTCCATTCGGTAAACCTCTCTGCCGGGTATTTCATAACCTTTCGCTATTGTGACAAAATCCGGATATGGGCGTTGAACTCTTTTATTTTTAAGTACGGTGTTTCCACGGCAACTGGCATAGAATCTGTCTTCCCATTGAGCGACCATTCCGAGATGTTGGTTGTTCATTATTATCATTTTTACGTCAATTTCTTCGGTATGAATTGTGCCGAGTTCCTGGATGTTCATCTGGAAGCTCCCGTCTCCATCTATGTCTATCACGAGATCTTTAGGACAAGCTATTTTCACTCCCATAGCTGATGGTAGTCCGAAGCCCATCGCTCCGAGACCTCCGGAACTTATAAGCTGTCTTGGCCGTTTGTAGTTGTAGTACTGCGCGGACCACATTTGGTGCTGTCCCACGCCTGTCACAATTATCGCGTCGCCTTTTGTGACCTTGTAAAGAGTCTCTATCACGTAAGGCGCGTGTAGCTTCCCATCTTGCGAATATTTCAGAGGGAATTTTTTCCTCCACTCGGCTATCTGAGCGTGCCATTCGGCGTATTTTTTCCTTATGGGATTTTTATTCAATGCTTGCAGGACTTCCTTCGCGTCAGCGATTATTTCTATGTCTGCCAAGACATTTTTATTTATTTCCGAAGGATCTATGTCTATATGTATTATCGTCGCGTTTTTCGCAAAAGACGAGGTGGGACCGGCGACCCTGTCGCTGAAACGAGCGCCTATAACTATGAGCAGATCTGATAAGTTCGCCGCTTTATTGGCGTAGACTGTCCCGTGCATGCCAAGCCACTTGAGTGAAAGAGGATGTTGTTCTGGAATTGCTCCTATACCCATTAGGCTGGTGACAACAGGAATATTGTATGATTCCGCGAATTTTGTTAGATCCTTTGCGGCGCCTGAAGCGATTATCCCGCCACCCGCATATATGCAGGGTTTTTCGGATTTTTTTATCGCATTTTGAATATCTTCGATCTGAGATTTTGTAACGGACAAATTTTCTTGACGATAAACCCGAGGAATATGCTTTGCCGGGAATATCGGCTTACATATCTGCTGTTGAACATTTTTAGGAATATCAATTACGACAGGTCCGGGGCGACCGCTGTTCGCGATATGAAAGGCTTCCGCGAAAATCGCAGGAAGATCGGCGGCATCGAGAACCAGATAACTGTGTTTGGCTATCGGACGCGTCATGCCAATTATATCGATTTCCTGAAAGGCATTCTTTCCTATCAAAGTTGATGGTACTTGTCCGGTTATCGCCACGAGCGGAATAGAATCCATGTAGGCATCGGCGATTCCGGTTATTAGGTTTGTCGCTCCGGGCCCACTTGTTGCCATACATACGCCCGTTTTTCCGGTCGCTCTGGCAAATGCGGCGGCGGCGAAAGCGCCTCCCTGTTCATGTCTTGGCAATATGACTCTTATTCCAGATTCCCTCATCGCCTGATGGAGTTCCATCGAAGTCCCTCCGGGATAGGCGAAGACAACTTTTATGTCTGCCCTCTTTAAACATTCAATGGCTATATATGATCCTTTCATTTCTTGTGGAGTTTTTTCTTTAGACATAATATTTTTTCCTTAAACTGATTATATTTTTTTACGATTTTAGAAATTGGGAATTTTTTGCCGCTGAATCTTGTCGTCTTTTGAAGTGTTATCCCGGCAAGGGGTGGGTCTTACTAAAGCAGAAGCAGACCCGGAGCGGCCAAAATTGACCCCGCCGGGCATCCTACAGCAACATAGTTTTTGCTTGTATGTAACGGTTTCACTATGAAAAACTCGACTATTATTGCCCCTACACTACCATGCGATTTTCGCAAATCAAGAGTTTGTGAATAATTTTCTTTTCCCAAATTCAATTCGCCGGCAGAGGATGTTGATGTAAATTATCCTACATTTTGCGGTTCAATCAGTCGAAAAGGATTTAAGTTGTTGAAGTTCAATA
>CAZXAC010000324.1:0-2487 GCA_964638335.1 uncultured Lentisphaera sp.
TACTAGGAAAGCATCGAAAGGCCCAGTCAGATTCAGGCGTACTCCATACTGTCGATGGTCTCCCTTGATGGCATTACAAGGAATTGTATGATTTTTTCTGCCTGATAAAGGGTTATTAGTGTGGATATGAAGCAAGTTAATATAAGTTTTAAAAGTGTCTTCCTAAACTCTTCGAGATGTTCCCCAATAGATACTTCATTATTTAATGAGTCGGACATAATGGCCATAATTTAAAGAATTTTTATTTGAAAAATAAAATAAAAGATATACCATAAACGTTCTTAATTTCAATTGTCAGTGTCCAAAAACTCAACAAAAGGAGAGTAGAATGAAAAAACTGATAGTGTCGGCTCTCGTGTTCGCGATGGGATTGTCAATCCTGTCAAGTGTTGTAATGGCTGGAGAAAAGGGAGAAAAGAAGGGCAAACCAACTGTTGGTAAGCTCGAAGTTGTGAAGGAAGGCGAAGCCATAACAGCGATTAACATCGTTGGCAAGAACGAAACCGTGTCTGTGGTCGTAGATGACAAGTCCAAAGAAATGGCCGCAGCAATGGAAGGGAAGACCGTTATGATAAAGGGCGAAAAGAATGAAGAAGGTAAGTTTATCGTAGCTGAGTTTAAAGAAAAACCGGCCGCAAAGGAAAAGAAGGCTAAGAAGACCGAAGAAGCCCCAAAGGAAGAAGCTCCAAAGGAAGAAGCTCCTGCAGCTGAATAATACTTCGGTATTGTTTTGTTATATTAAAAAGGGAAATCCACGTGGGTTTCCCTTTTTTTTTGTCCTGAGCGGCTCTTGGAGGATTATCTAGAAGTTATCGGATAATGAATGTGTTTGACAGATGCCAGCAATCCATTTTTCCAGTTTTCCCTTATATGCCTCAGATAGCTTGGGATGTTTGTTTGCTCCACCATCTGAGTATTCGAGGATGTCTCTGATCATTTTTGCGAAACTAGCTGACGATTTTTCCGTGTCATAATTGGGGAGGAATCCCTGCTCTTCTAGGTATATCAGTCTTATAAAAAGTTTCCAAGCGTCATCGGCAATCCCTGAGCAAAAATCTCTCAACATTACATTCGTCGACCTGTAGAGTCTCTCAGAGTGCATGTTGAAATGAGTGTTGGATAGGATGAATTTTGCACAATTCATAGCAATGACTAGGTTTTTAGGGAACGATGCAATTTCAATGCGAGATTTGGTTAGTTCCGATTTGGATAGCGTGTGTACCGTGCCTGATTTGCTCTCGCTGAAATATGCATTAATTTCATTGAAAATATCGATTTCTGGGAATTTTCTCTTCTCAAGTCTCCTAGCCCCTTTTATCAACAAGTCCACTCGCCCAAGTTTTCCAGATAAGCAGTTTACAATAAGGCTGGTATCTCCGTATGGTGTTTTTTTTAATATCAAAAGATCTACGCAGTGATTTTTCATTTGGGGATATCTCGAGCGGGGGATTAGGAAAGGTTTGCTGAACCTCTCATTCTTCCTGAAATTTTGAGTCGATTAGGTTGACTATTGCTAGAAAAGCCGTTTCTGCGTCACTGCCCGTTACCGTTACTTTTATTTTGGTTCCATATCCGGCGGCCAGCATAAGCAATCCCATAAGGCTTTTCCCGTTGACAGTCTCGCCATCTTTTTCCACCATTACCTCAGATTCATACATTGAAGCTATTTGCACAAAGAGCGACGCTGGTCTTGCATGAAGGCCTAACGAGTTTTTTATCTCCAGATCGGCAGAATATTTTTTTTGTTCAGTCATTTTTATTCTTCCAAAATGTGTCGCGTTTTGGGCGACACCAGCTTGAGATGAGTCGGATAATATCAATATGTTAATCCAAAAATCAAATATGTAAAGCAATTTTTATGCAAAAGGCTATATTAAGGCAGTTTTTCTTTCTCTCAGCATTGAGCAGGGATTTTAATTGATATGAAAAATATGTCTAAATTGTTTTCCGTAATGATTTTATCAGGATTTTTGCTTTATGGCATAGACTTGTCTTCGCAAAGTTCCCCAACTTGTGTGGTCTGCGGGAAGAAGATAGCCCCTGGAGCAAAGTTTTTAAGGACACAAGATTCAAAAATCTTTTGTTCCAAGGGGTGTTTTGTTAAGACCCTTCCAAAATGTTGTGTTTGTGGTGGTTTGTCTGATGGCGGATATCTTAAAGGTTCTGACGGGAAACTTTACTGTTCGAAGGCATGCATATCGACAACTTGGCCCTCTTGTATGTCATGTGGAGAAAAATCGGACATGGGTGCGACTATAAGTTCTGAGAGGGGACCTTCCTTTTATTGCGAAAGGTGTATGTCGAAACCAAGATGTTTTTGTTGTGGATTGCCGGACAATTGTTCTCCTATTGCTGATGGAAGAATGATATGCCGTGAATGTGCCAAAGACGCAGTACAGACTTTGGACGAAGCTGTTACGTTGGTTAATGACGTCAGGAGAGTCATGAGTGAGACCTTGCGACTCTCAACGGAGCACAACATAGAAT
>CAZXAC010000325.1:0-2456 GCA_964638335.1 uncultured Lentisphaera sp.
TACCGGCTCCATCATCAGGGTAACCGAGGCCATCCGAGACAGAAAGTACGGCTCCATTTTCATAGCGTAGTCTGCCGTTTGCCCACATATATCCTTCTTTGCCGTTGGGGAATTTTCTCTTAACACCTGAAACGGAGATTTCAATCGGTTTCAATCCTGTTATAAAATATACTAGATCCACGTAATGGCATCCCACATATACAAAAGGATCGGTCTGATCTGCGGTAAACCAATTTTGGAAGTTAGAATTTCGATAATAGTATGGTTCCATGAGTTTTGCCTCACCCATGACAAATTCGCCGAAATGTCCCAGGCGATACTGTCTCCTGGCTATCATTGACCGACGATCAAATCTTTTGTGATATTCCACCCCTACAAAAAGCCCCTTTTCCATCGCTATCTTTTCTATCTCCACTGTCTGCTTGTATTGAAGTACAAGAGGTTTCACGCAAAGGACATGCTGGTCACATTTAAGCGCCTCCATTACCACCCCGTAATGGAATTGATCCGGAACAGCGACTATCACCGCTTGACGTGGGCGCATTTCAGAAAGGACTTTCTTGAAGAGTTCCGGAAAATTCTTGTCCGGAGGGACATCCAATCCGGGATACGCTTCGAAATCCTGTCCAGGGAAAGCCTCCTTTATTTCGCGGCTGTTCTTAAGATCCCTTAGAGGGGCGTTGTTCAGGGCGCATATTGAGATCTTTCCCAATACTCCCATTCTTTGCAAGTGATAGGCTGAAGGAAGAATAAGATCATTTGTGATCATCCCTCCGCCTACAATACACAGATCCAGCTTCAAATCTTTCTCATTCATCTTATTCTCCAATATTATTATTTGAATTTATTTGAGCCAATTGCAAAATTGCCGATAGAACGCCGGTCCTATGACCGGCTTCAAAGCCAGCCACAGGGCTGGCGATCCCGTTAAAAGGCAATTTTGCAATTACCTCTATTTATAATATTTTCGTTTACAGAGTCCTAACCTTAGAACATGATTCCCTTTTGACAAGTTCCGGTCTTATTTTCAAAGATCTCGCCATGTCTCCGGTCAAAGATTTTTCAATTACAAGCTCGAACGCCTTTCGAACCATCACGTCCACAGGTGCCCTCACCGTCGTAAGCGAAGGTATGCAAAGACGCGCCGAAGGAATGTCGTCAACCCCGCTGAGTGACACGTCAGATGGGACCGACAGACCCGAATCATATAGAGCCCTTAGGGCCTCCTGCGCCATTATGTCATCGGCAGCAACTACAGAAGTAAAAGGACGCTTTTGCGATTTTCGCAAAAGCATTTTCATTGCTTGAATCCCGGCGCAACGACCGCTAGGAACTGAAATCGTGAAAGGTCTGACAGCCCTGAAAATTTTTGCGTAGATGTTTTTGAAAATTTTCTTCCTCCGCATGTGAGACCCCGTGTAATCGCCTATGAAAGCAATATTGCGATGTCCCAAAGACAGCAAATATTTTAAAATGATTTCGATTCCGAAATCTTCATCTATTTCCACCCGGTTCAGCCCGCAACATGAGACTCCGGAACCTATCTGGACGCAGGGAAGACCTTTTCGGAGGAATGGCTTTATCCAATCCACGCGAAGATCGCTACCGCATATTATCAAGGCATCAAGGTTGAATCTTGACAAAGACGAAATATCTGGCCCAGATGCCCCCTTGCCAAAACCGGTCAAAATAAGAGAAAACCCCTTCTTGTTCGCAAGCCCCTGAAGTTCTCTCGTGATAGTCCCAAGAAACGGATCGTCGAAATCTTTGATGACGACAGCTATCATCATTGACCTTCCTCCCCGAAGAGCGAGAGCTGCTGCATTAGGAGCATATCCAAGACGTTTCGCCTCGTGTCGGATCCTGTGGACGGTTTTCTCCGATGCGCCTATTTTGGATGCCGTCCCGCATAACGCCCTTGAAACGAGCGAAGCTGAAACACCCAATTTTTTCGCTATGTTCTTCTGAGTAAGCATTATAGGCAAAGCATCCTTTATTTACAGCATTTCTGATTATCTCACACGTATGAGATGATAAACACATTACATTTAACTTATTAACTTTCAAGTTTATTTTAGTAAAATAAGCAGGAGATATGAATATAAACAAGCGACAGAAAAACGCAGTCTCTAGAAAGCCGTGTTCTTATTTTGCTAAAAGTGATAGAATATTAGGGTTTCTCTTGGGAGGATTCAATATAGAACATGATACTGCTACGATCTTTTTCTGGCAAAGATTTCGCCCAGGCCAACGCCGCTTTGGGATCCTTGCTAGAAAAACCTGCGACAACCTCTTGGAATGATCTGCTTCTCCAAGGTTTGTCTGAAATAGTAGTCAGCCATTGTACTGCGGCATAAGGATCAGATGCGGCCCATTCCCTAGCCAAGCCCATCATGACATAATTTCTGTCTTCGACATCCTCGATGGTATTCACCCAGCTAATTGCAGACGGGAGA